>NZ_JBJDNB010000019.1:99791-119853 GCF_044900445.1 Pseudomonas sp. NPDC089407 | reverse complement strand
TGGCCATTGTGGGAGCGGGCTTGTCCCGCGAAGAAGGCAACCCTGTGTCTGGCACCGGCTTTGCCGGTGTTCGCGGGACAAGCCCGCTCCCACAAATTTCGCTAAATCAATAAGTTAGAGTTTGTTCTATGAGAGCTGGCTTGTCGTGGCGACGAACCGCGGCGATGGGCCGCAAAGCGGCGCCCGGATAGAACTCAGTGCCCGCCCAGATAAGCGTTACGCACTTCCTCGTTGACCAACAACTCCTGCCCGGTCCCGGTCATGCGGATCTGCCCGTTGACCATCACATAGGCCCGGTCCGACAGCTTCAGCGCATGGTTGGCATTCTGCTCCACCAGGAAGATGGTCATACCCGTCTTGGCCAGCTCACGCAGCGTCGAGAAGATCTGCTTGACCACGATCGGCGCCAGCCCCAGCGACGGCTCGTCCAGCAACAGCAATTTCGGCCGGCTCATCAGCGCCCGGGCAATCGCCAGCATCTGCTGCTCGCCACCTGACATGGTCATGGCCCGCTGGTTACGCCGCTCTTTCAGCCGCGGGAACAGTTCATACATACGCTGCATGTCTTCGTCGGCATGCTTGTCGCCAATGGGGATGGTACCCATCATCAGGTTTTCCTCGACGGTCATGTCGGGGAACACCCGGCGCCCTTCCGGCGACTGAGCGATGCCGTTGGAAGCAATGTAGTGCGACGACTTGCGGGTGATGTCGGTGCCGCGGTACACGATCTGCCCGGAGGCCGCCCGCGGCTGGCCGAAGATCGACATCAGCAGGGTCGATTTGCCGGCACCGTTGGCGCCGATCAGGCTCACCGTTTCGCCTTCATTGATGTGCATCGAAACCTTTTTCAGCGCCTGGATCGGGCCGTAGAACACGTCCAGGTCCTTCAGCTCGAGAATGGGTGCAGTCATACCAGTTCCTCTTCGTCGGCACCCAGGTAGGCGGCAATCACCGTCGGGTTGTGGCGGATGTCCTGCGGCGCACCTTCGGCAATCACGTTGCCGTGGTCCAGCACCACGATATGGTCGGAAATGCTCATGACCATGCCCATGTCGTGTTCGATCAGCACCACGGTGATGTCGTGCTCGTCACGCAGCACGCGGATCATGCGGCTGAGCGCCTCGGTTTCCTGCGGGTTCAGGCCCGCCGCCGGTTCGTCCAGGCAGATGATCTTCGGCCGCGTGCACATGGCCCGGGCGATTTCCAGGCGGCGCTGCTGGCCGTACGACAGCTCGCCGGCCAGGCGGTTGGCACAGTCGACCAGGTCGACCACTTCCAACCAGTAGAAGGCGTGGTCCAGCGCATCGCTTTCGGCCTTGCGGTAGGCCTTGGTATTCAGCACCCCGGCCAGCAGGTTGCGGTTGACCCACATGTGCTGAGCCACCAGCAGGTTTTCCACCACCGACATTTCCTTGAACAGGCGAATGTTCTGGAAGGTGCGCGCCAGGCCTGCACGGTTGACCAGGTGGGTACCACCGAACATCTTGTAATACACGCGGTTGGCAAAGCGTGCCGGCGACACGAAGTCGGCCGCCTGGAACCGCTCGCCGAGCAGCTGGATGACATTGGTGTGGCTGCCGCGCACGTTCAGCTCGATGCGCCCGCCACTGGCCTTGTAGAAGCCGGTCAGGCAGTTGAACACCGTGGTCTTGCCGGCGCCGTTGGGGCCGATCAGGGCAAAGATCTGGTTGCGCTTGACCCTCAGGCTGACGTCGCTCAATGCCTTGATGCCACCAAACTGCATCATCAGGTTATCGACCGAAAGAATGATTTCGTCGCTCATGGCGCCACTCCTTTGCGCGGGGTCACACCGGTACGGCTGATGCGGATCAGCCCACGCGGTCGCCAGATCATCATCAGCACCATCAGCACGCCGAACAGCAGCACGCGGTACTCGGAGAAGCTGCGCAGCAGCTCTGGCGCCACGGTCAGCACGAACGCCGCGATGACCACGCCCACGGTCGAGCCCATGCCACCCAGCACGACGATGGCGAGGATCAGCGCCGACTCGAAGAAGGTGAACGACGATGGGTTGACGAAGCCTTGGTAAGTGGCGAAGAACACCCCGGCCAGACCTGCGGTGGAGGCACCCAGGGTAAACGCCGAGAGCTTGACAAGTACGTGGTTCAGGCCCATCGAACGGCAGGCGATCTCGTCTTCGCGCAGCGCTTCCCAGGCACGGCCAACCGGCATGCGGGTCAGGCGGTGCTTGATGTACAGCACCGCCAGCACGACCAGGAAAAGCACCGCGTAGATGAACACGAACTTGAGGTTGGCGTTGTATTCAAAGCCGAAGAACTCATGGATCGGCACCCCGCCGTCCTTGGCCCGGCGGCCGAATTCCAGGCCGAAGAAGGTTGGCGAAGGCGCCGGCATGCCGTTGGGGCCACCGGTGAACGACAGCCAGTTGTTCAGCACTAGGCGAATGATTTCGCCAAAGCCCAAGGTCACGATCGCCAGGTAGTCACCGTGCATTCGCAACACCGGGAAGCCGAGGATGCACCCCGCCAGCGCTGCGGCGATGGCCGCCAGCGGCAGCACGCTCCAGAAGCCCAGGCCGAGGTACTGGTAACCCAGCGCCAGCCCATAGGCGCCGATGGCATAGAACGCCACGTAGCCCAGGTCGAGCAAGCCGGCCAGGCCGACCACGATGTTCAGGCCCAGGCCCAGCAGCACGTAGATCAGGCCGAGGATGACCACGGTCAGCAGGTACTTGTTGGCGAAGATCGGGAAGACGATGGCGACCACCACCAGCGCCGGGATGATGTAGCGCAGGCGCGACACGTAGTTCGGCGCGCGCACGTGCACGCCCGAGCCGCCGCTATCGAAGCCTTCCAGCATGCGCCGCCCCGCGGCTGTCTGCAGGTACAGGCTGAGCAGGAAGCGCCCGAGCATCACCCCGCCGACCAGCCACGCCACACGCCGCGGCTCGGCATTGAAGGTGTAGCCGTCGAGCACCACGCCGACGACCGGGCCAAACACGATGAGTGCCAGCAGGCCGGCGACGATGGTCTCCAGCAAGCTGCGTTTAAGGTCGAAACCCTTGTGGGTTTCGCTTACAGCGGCAGTTTTGGCAATGGACATGTTCACACCTTAGCCACGAGCGGGCGACCCAGCAGGCCTTGTGGGCGGAAGATAAGGATCATCACCAGCAGCGAGAAGCTGAATACGTCCTTGTAGTCGGAGTTGATCAGGCCAGAGAACAGCGACTCGGAAATGCCCAGGATGATCCCGCCGAGCATGGCGCCAGGCAGCGAGCCGATACCGCCAAGCACCGCAGCGGTGAACGCCTTGATACCGATGATGAAGCCTGCGTAGAAGTCGAAGGTGCCGTAGTTCATGGTGATCAGCACGCCGGCCAGGGCCGCCATTACCGCACCGATGACGAACACGTAGGAGATAACCCGGTCGGTGTTGATGCCCAGGATCGAGGCCATCTTGCGGTCTTGCTGGGTAGCACGGCACATGCGGCCGAGCTTGGTGTACTTGATCACATAGGTCAGCAGGCCCATGCCGACGAAGGCTGCCACCAGGATGAAGATCTTGGTGTAGGTCAGTTGCACGAAGCCGGTGCCGACCTCGACGCGCATGGCGCCTTCAAGCAGGGTGGGCACGCCTTGCTGGCGGGCCCCCTGGCTGATTTGCGCGTAGTTCTGCAGGATCAGCGAAATGCCGATGGCACTGATCAGCGGTGCCAGGCGGGTGGAGTTACGCAGGGGCTTGTAGGCGATGCGCTCGATGGTGAAGCCGTACACGCCGGTGACGACGATGGTGAACAACAGCGTGCCCAGCATCAGCAGGGGGAACGACTCGACGCCAAAATAGGCCAGCAATGCCAGGCTGATCGCCGCAAGGTATGCAGAGATCATATACACCTCGCCGTGCGCGAAGTTGATCATGCCGATGATGCCATAGACCATTGTGTAGCCGATGGCGATCAGGCCATAGACCGACCCGAGGGTCAGGCCATTGACCAGTTGCTGCAGGAAAATACCATCCATAACGCAATCTCACCTGATTGAGATTGCACGAGCGCCGACCACGGAGCGGGCCACCGGAGCGGGGCCCTCGCAGCGCAGAACTGTGCAGATCTACGAATAAAGACAGGTACAGCGGGGCTTAGGCCCGGGTATCAGCCCGGGCCGCGGGCCGTTATTATTTTTGTTTTTCCAGCTGGTGGTATTTACCGTCCTTGTCCCACTGGTAGACCACGTAGTCGGACACGGTCAGGTCGCCTTTGCTGTCCCACTTCTTCTCGCCCATGACGGTCTGCACCGGGTTAGCCTTCAACCACTTGGCAGCGTCTTCGCCTTTGTTCGACTTGGCGCCGTTGAAGCCAGCGGCCAGGGCCTGTAGCGAGGCGTAGGCGTACAGGGTGTAACCTTCAGGCTCGGTACCGTTCTTGCGGAACTCCTCCACCACCGCTTTGCTGTCTGGCAGCAGGCGTGGGTCGGCGCCGAAGGTCATGTACACGCCGTCGACGTACTGCTTGCCGCCGGCAGTGGACACCAGTTCGTCGGTGACGATGCCGTCATCGGACATGAACTTGACGTCCTTCAGGCCCTGCTCGCGCAGCTGGCGCACCAGCGGGCCGGCTTCCGGGTGCAGGCCGCCAAAGTAGACCACGTCGGCACCGGTGGAACGGATCTTGGTAACCACGGCGCTGAAGTCTTTCTCGCCACGGGTCAGGCCTTCGTACAGCACAGGCTTCACGCCACGTTTTTCCAGCTGCGCCTTGGTCGCGTCGGCCAGGCCCTGGCCGTAGGTGTCCTTGTCGTGCAGTACCGCGACCTTCTTGCCCTTGAGCACGTCGACGATGTAGTCGCCGGCGACGATGCCCTGCTGGTCGTCACGGCCGCACATGCGGAACATGGCGCTCAGGCCGCGCTCGGTAACCTGCGGGTTGGTGGAGCCCGGGGTGATGGCGATGACGCCCGCCTCGTCATATACCTCGGACGCCGGGATGGTGTTGGAGGAACAGAAGTGACCGACCACACCGATCACCTTGTCCTGGTCGACCAGGCGGTTGGCCACGGCCACGGCCTGCTTGGGTTCGCAGGCGTCATCGCCTTTGACCAGGACGATCTTCTCGCCATTCACGCCACCGGCGGCGTTGATCTTGTCGGCCGCTGCCTGCGCACCTTTCATGTACTGCTCGCCAAACGCTGCGTTGGCCCCGGTCATGGGGCCCGCTACACCGATCTTGACGTCGGCCTGAACATACGAAGAAACACCCAGTGCCGTAGCTACGGCCAGAGCCAGGAAACCTTTCTTGTAAAACGTCTGCGACATGAGGTGGTGCTCCTAGAGTTTTTTTTGGTTGGCACTACAACTTCTCAGCCCTGTGCTCAGAGCAAGGGCCGTGCCATAGGTTTTGTCTTCCGGGAAAACACACTGTGACGGGCACCAGCAGGCGACCGACGGCCTTTTCTTTATTGAGCGTGCAACCGTCTGCCACGCGGCAGGCGCCACCACACGTACAGACAAGGAGCAACCGTCGAGTGCCATCATTGCAACCCTGGCAAGTGTTTACGTGCAACCGCCCTGTAACAGCCGACGTCACCGAACTGCACACCGTTGGTGCGCGACTGCTACAGGCAGCACTGTTTCAAGGCTAGCTGGTGCGCGGAAAAACACGCGGATTTGGCAGTTCCGGCCTCTTCGCGGGTAAACCCGTTCCTACAAGGCCCCCACTGAGCTCAAGTGCGGTGCAGACTTGTAGGAGCGGGTTTACCCGCGAAGAGGCCAGCCCAGACACAACAAGGTCGAAAAGGCTGGCACAATGTCCGCCATTCGCCGCTTCCGGAGCCCCCTTGATGAGCGAGAGCGCATTCGCCGAGCGCATCGTGCACAACCTGCTCGACACCGACTTCTACAAACTCACCATGATGCAGGGCGTGCTGCACAACTACCCGGACGCCGACGTCGAATGGGAATTCCGCTGCCGCAACGGCGAGGACCTGCGCCCCTACCTCGGCGAGATCCGCAACCAGCTCGAACTGCTCAGCGACCTCACCCTCGATGATGGGCAGTTGGGTTTCCTTGAGCGCATCAGCTTCCTCAAGCCCGACTTCCTGCGCTTTCTGCGGTTGTTCCGCTTCAACCTGCGCTACGTGCGCATCGGCATCGAGAACGAACAACTGTTCCTGCGCCTGAAAGGCCCCTGGCTGCATGTGATCCTGTTCGAAGTGCCACTGCTGGCGATCATCAGCGAAGTGCGCAACCGCCAACTGCACCCGCATATGCGTTTGGCCGAGGCGCGCGACCAGCTGTACCGCAAGTTCGACTGGCTGCGCGCGCATGCCAGCGACGATGAGCTGGCCGAACTACAGGTGGCCGACTTCGGCACCCGCCGGCGTTTTTCCAGCCGCGTGCAGGAAGAGGTGGTGCGGGTGCTGCGCGACGACTTCCCGGGCCGCTTCGTCGGCACCAGCAACGTCGACTTGGCATGGAAACTGGATATCAAACCGCTGGGCACCATGGCTCATGAATGGATCATGGCCCACCAGCAGCTCGGCCCGCGGCTGATCGACAGCCAAATCGCCGCGCTGGACTGCTGGGTGCGCGAGTACCGCGGCCTGCTCGGCATCGCCCTGACCGACTGCATCACCATGGATGCCTTCCTCGGCGATTTCGACCTGTACTTCGCCAAGCTGTTCGACGGCCTGCGCCACGACTCGGGCGAGCCGGTGGCGTGGGCGGAAAAGGCCATCGCTCACTACCAGAACCTGGGTATCGACCCGATGACCAAGACGCTGGTGTTTTCCGATGGCCTGAACCTGACCCGCTCGCTGGAAATCTTCCGTGCCCTGCGCGGTCGCATCAATGTCAGCTTTGGTATCGGCACCAACCTCACCTGCGACATCCCGGGTGTGGCACCGATGAGCATCGTGCTTAAAATGACCGACTGCAACGGCGCACCGGTGGCCAAGATTTCCGACGAAGCCGCCAAGACCCAGTGCCGCGACGAGAATTTCGTTGCTTACATGCGTCATGTATTCAAAGTCCCCAGCAAGGAGTAACCCATGCAAGCGGTTCAGCAAGAGATTGCCCAGGCGCTGAAGGTCCAGCCGCCGTTCGCCGACGCTGCAGCGCTAGAGGCCGAAGTCGCCCGGCGCGTGGCGTTCATCAAGGGCTGCCTGGCCAACGCCCGGCTCAAGACCCTGGTGCTGGGCATCAGCGGCGGCGTCGACTCGTTGACCGCCGCCCTGCTCGCCCAGCGCGCCGTCAACGAATTGCGCGCCGAAACCGGCGACCAGGCCTACACGTTCATTGCCGTGCGCCTGCCTTATCACGTACAGCATGATGAGCATGATGCCCAGGCCTGCCTGGACGTGATCAAGGCTGATGAAGTGCACACCATCGACATTGCCCCGGCAGTTAAAGCGCTGGCGGCTGAGACCGAGGCATTGAAGGGTGGCTCGCCCAGCTTGGTGGACTTTGTGGTGGGTAACGTGAAGGCGCGCATGCGCATGGTCGCCCAGTACACCATCGCCGGCGCCCGTGCAGGGCTGGTGATCGGCACCGACCACGCCGCAGAGGCAGTGATGGGCTTTTATACCAAATTCGGTGATGGCGCGTGCGACCTGGCACCGCTCAGCGGGCTGGTGAAGAACCAGGTGCGGGCGATTGCGCGCAACTTTGGCGCGCCGGAGTCGCTGGTAGAGAAGGTGCCGACCGCGGACCTGGAAGACCTGGAACCGGGCAAGCCGGACGAAGCGTCGCATGGCGTGACTTACCAGCAGATCGACGCGTTCCTGCACGGGTTGCCGGTTGATCAGGCAGCGTTCGACACCATCGTCGCCACCTACCGCAAGACCCAGCACAAGCGCGAACTGCCGTTCGCCCCTTGATCAGGCTACCAAGGCAGTAGAAAAACCTGTGGGAGCGGGTTTACCCGCGAATGCGATGGCGAATCCACCGACGCATTCGCGGGTGAGCCCGCTCCCACAGAGTACGGCGTCAGGCTTCGATTACTTGACGACAACCTTGCCCTTCATCATCGAGATGTGGCCCGGGAAGGTGCAGAAGAAGCTGTAGTCACCACCGGCTTCCAGCTTGGTAGCGTCAAACTTCACTTCGGTTTCTTTCTCTGGCGCGCCGATCATTTTGGTGTGGGCGATGATCGCGGCGTTGTCAGCCTTGATGTAGTCCTTGTCCAGACCCTGGCTCATGCCTTCGGTGGCAATGCCCTGCATGTCGGCAGTCTTGCTGATCACCAGGTTGTGGCCCATGACGTTCTTCGGCAGGTTGCCGGAGTGGGTCAGTTTGACGGTGAATTCCTTGCAGCTCTTGTCGACGGTGATTTCCTTGGTATTGAAGGACATCTGGTCAGTCGAGTCGACGGTGACCGAGCACTCGGCGGCGAAGACAGAAGCGCTGGCGAGGGTCAGCAGGGATACCGCTACAGCTTTCGCAAACATCATGAATCTCCTTGGCAGGGTTTTATCAATTGCGAGACTGCCTGAAACCGTTCAGCCCCTTGCTGATATGGGTCAAGGGGGTGTCAAGTGGCCAGCCAGTTGAATTGTTCAATGGATTGTATACAACCAATCTAAGGGCACATCATGCCCTTTTATTAGACGATGGGACAACCTCTCATTTAGGAGCAATACCAAATGCCCATCTCCCGTTTTCTCAACAGCCTGCTCGCCGCCTACGCCCACGGCGCCACGGGCGCCATCTGCGAGTTCTCCCGCCCGGAATGAACGCGACCTTGGAAGCGACCGGCAGGCACCGTACCCTGTTCACCTGAGTGACAGGAGATGAGCAATGCCCGTACGTTCCGTTTGTGTGTTCTGTGGTGCCAGCATCGGCAGCAACCCCGCCTACCGTGAAGCGGCGGTCGCGCTTGGCCAGGCCATCGCCCGCCGTGGTCTGACCCTGGTGTATGGCGGTGGCGCGGTCGGCTTGATGGGCGTGGTGGCCGACGCGGCCATGGCAGCCGGTGGCGAAGTGGTCGGGGTTATCCCGCAGAGCCTGCTTGACGCTGAAGTCGGCCACAAAGGCCTGACGCGCCTGGAAGTGGTCGATGGCATGCATGCACGCAAGGCCCGCATGGCCAAGCTGAGCGACGCGTTCATCGCCCTGCCGGGTGGGCTGGGTACGCTGGAAGAGCTGTTCGAAGTGTGGACCTGGGGGCAACTGGGCTATCACGCCAAGCCGCTGGGGCTGCTCGATGTGAATGGCTTTTACGACAAGCTGGGCGGGTTCCTCGACCATATCGTCGAAGAGGGCTTCGTGCGGCCGCAGCACCGGGCGATGTTGTTGCTGGAACAGCAGCCGGAGCAGCTGCTGGACGGGATGGACCGCTTTATTGCGCCGGTGGCGCCGAAGTGGGTCGACAAAAAGCCTGACTGAGGCTGATATTTTTGGGACCGCTTTGCGGTCCATCGCGACACAGGGCCGCTCCTACACCGACCGCGATCACCCGGAATTGTCGGGTTTGCACGGCCAGTGTAGGAGCGGCCTTGTGTCGCGATGGGCTGCAAAGCAGCCCCAAAGATCGCCCCGTTAACGTGGAATAACTGGCTGACGCGGCTTCTTGCCCTTGCCGCCACCGCCTTTAGCCGCTTCCTTGCGCTCCTTGGCTGCCTGCTGGTTACGCGCAAACGCATCAGCCTTGGCCTTTTCACGCTTGTCCCACGGCTTGCTGCCATCGCTCGCACGCGGCGGCAGGCCGGTGTGCTGGGTCAGGATCTTCTGCTCCTTGCCCACCTTGTGGCTACCCGCCGGTGTCGAGTTCTTGCGACGCGCGCTCTGGTAGGTATCGGTCTGCGGCTGGTGCAGCGGGATTAGCTGGTGCTTGCCCGGCCCGATCAGGTCGGCACGCCCCATACGCTCCAGCGCCTCACGCAGCATCGGCCAGCCCTTCGGGTCGTGGTAACGCAAGAACGCCTTGTGCAGGCGGCGCTGCTCTTCGCTCTTGACAATCTCCACCCCTTCGCTCTTGTAGGTCACCTTGCGCAGCGGGTTCTTGCCCGAATGATACATGGCCGTGGCCGAGGCCATCGGCGACGGGTAGAACGCCTGCACCTGGTCGGCACGGAAGCCGTTGCCCTTCAGCCACAGGGCCAAGTTCATCATGTCTTCGTCGGTGGTGCCCGGGTGCGCCGCGATGAAGTACGGGATCAGGTACTGTTCCTTGCCCGCCTCTTTCGAGAACTTCTCGAACATGCGCTTGAAGCGGTCGTAGGTACCGATACCCGGCTTCATCATCTTGTCCAGCGGGCCACGCTCGGTATGCTCAGGGGCAATTTTCAGGTAGCCGCCAACGTGGTGGGTAACCAGCTCCTTGACGTACTCCGGCGATTCCACTGCCAGGTCGTAGCGCAGGCCCGAGGCGATCAGGATCTTCTTCACACCCGGCAAGGCACGGGCCTTGCGGTACAGCTCGATCAGCGAACTGTGGTCGGTGTTGAGGTTCTCACAGATGCCCGGGAATACGCACGACGGCTTGCGGCAGTGCTTCTCGATCTCGTGGCTCTTGCAAGCGATGCGGTACATGTTGGCGGTCGGCCCGCCAAGGTCGGAAACCACGCCGGTGAAGCCCGGCACCTTGTCACGCATCTCTTCGATTTCGTGCAAGATCGACTCGTGCGAGCGGTTCTGGATGATGCGGCCTTCGTGCTCAGTGATTGAACAGAAGGTACAGCCGCCAAAGCAGCCACGCATGATGTTCACCGAGAAACGGATCATCTCGTAGGCCGGGATGCGCTCCTTGCCATAGGCCGGGTGCGGAACACGCGCGTACGGCATGCCGAACACGTAGTCCATTTCCTCAGTAGTCATGGGAATGGGTGGCGGGTTGAACCACACGTCCACTTCGCCATGCTTCTGCACCAGCGCACGGGCGTTGCCCGGGTTGGTTTCCAGGTGCAGCACGCGGTTGGCGTGGGCGTAGAGCACCGGGTCGTTACGCACCTTTTCGAACGACGGCAGGCGGATGACCGACTTGTCGCGGGTCATGCGCGGGCTGTCGAGAATCTGCACCACCTTGGCTTCGTTCGGGTCTTCCTGGTCGCCCTTGGCCTGCTCGATGGCGCAGGCCTGGGTGTCCTGGGTGTTCACGTACGGGTTGATGATCTTGTCGACGCGGCCCGGGCGGTCGATGCGGGTGGAGTCGATCTCGAACCAGTCTGCGGGGGTGTCACGGCGAATGAACGCGGTGCCACGCACATCGGTAATGTGTTCGATTTTCTCGCCCTGGGCCATGCGCTGGGCCACTTCGACGATGGCCCGCTCGGCGTTGCCGTACAGCAGGATATCCGCGCTGGCGTCGATCAGGATCGAATGGCGGACCTTGTCCTGCCAGTAATCGTAGTGGGCGATGCGGCGCAGCGAAGCCTCGATACCACCCAGCACGATCGGTACGTGCTTGTAGGCTTCCTTGCAACGCTGGCTATACACCAGGCTGGCACGGTCCGGGCGCTTGCCGGCCAGGCCACCCGGGGTATAGGCGTCGTCGGAGCGGATTTTCTTGTCTGCGGTATAGCGGTTGATCATCGAGTCCATGTTGCCCGCGGCCACACCGAAGAACAGGTTCGGCTCGCCGAGCTTCATGAAGTCGTCTTTGGACTGCCAGTTCGGCTGGGCGATGATGCCCACGCGGAAGCCCTGGGCTTCCAGCAGGCGGCCGATGATGGCCATGCCGAACGACGCGTGGTCGACGTAGGCGTCCCCGGTCACGATGATGATGTCGCAGGAATCCCAGCCGAGCAGATCCATCTCCTCCCTGCTCATTGGCAGGAAAGGTGCTGGCCCGAAGCATTCGGCCCAGTACTTGGGATAGTCGTAGAGTGGTTTGGCTGCTTGCATGTCAGTGACCGGTTCTGATGTACAGGGAAATCGCGGGCGCGGAATATAGCACAAATTTTGACCAAATCCGACTGGATTCGTGGGGATTGGTGGGTGGGGCGATGGTTGGTGGGTGGCTGGGGTGCCAGGTGGTTGGCTTGGGGTTGTGGTGGGTTGGCAGGTGTTCGACTCAGCATATGCAGCGCCGGTGAGATCGAGCGCCGCCCGCGCGGCGCTTCGCGGGGCAAGCCCGCTCCCACATCTGTTTCGGGCCAGTTACTCCTGCCTCCTCCGCACTCGCACCCTGGGTGCATGGCTGGACATTGCAGAAAAGCAGCGGCGACACCTTCAATATCGAATGGGACAGACAAGGGGGCGCGCGCCAATGGCACAGGCGGGACTGGCCCGAAACAGATGTGGGAGCGGGCTTGCCCCGCGAAGCGCCGCGCGGGCGGCGCTCGATCTCATAGGCGCTGAAACTGTTGCGGCGAACACCTGGCAGCCTTCATGCAATCTAAAGCCAACCCTTCACTGCCTCATCCCCAATTCAGCATCATCCATCAACGCCTTGGCCATCGCACTCAGGTAATGGGCAGCCCAGATCATCATCGGTTTCTCATCCATCAACCCGGTGATGGTCAACTCGCGCACATACCCCATCAACTCTGAAGACTGCTCGCGGGCGTCCCGGCACGGGATACCGGGTTCGATGCGGAATAGCGGGTGGGTACCGTTTTCCCCTTGGTAGAACGTGGTCTTGCCGACGGTGAATTGGGTGTCTTCTGTTGTCATTGTTCAATCCCCTGATGATTCTTGGCTGCCTGGGCCGGCCTCTTCGCGGGTAAACCCGCTCCTACAAAGACCACCGCAGGCCCTGCCATGTGATGACCGTTGTAGGAGCGGGTTCACCCGCGAAAGGGCCAGCCCAGGCGACATATCACTGACGCCTTACAGCAGGCATCCGCCCTGCATCGGGCTATCTTTAATAAAAGGGGGATCGTTGGGCGGATCGGGGACAATCTTGATCATGGCGTAATCTCGTCTGATTCCGAAAAAACCGCCACAACATCACTTGCATTTAATGGGTGGCGGCTACGTACGGGTCTGCAAGACCGGACAGACGATAAAACCGGCAGATCCGAGGATCTCCCGTACGCAGCCACCATTGACCGAAACTGCCGACTGGCAGCAATCCGGATAGCGGTAGTAATCGTCTGCGGGCTTGCAGGCCCGGTCGCTGCTTGGGCAACGACAGCGCCAGACTAGGCCGCCCGGAAAACCACCGCAATGGCGCAAAGGCGGTTGCAAGCTATTTCAGAAACGGCCTACACGCAACGGGAAAAAGCTGATTATTTCTTGGTAATCAGCTCAAGAAGCGTAGCGTGCCCTGTGACGGTTTCGCCTTAACACCAACCAATGGCCGACGGGTATATGACGACAGTTTAGTTGCCCCTATGAGATTCAGGCAGGCCTCAAAAGCAAGGAAGATTGCCCACAGGAAAACCTGAGCTTGCTTGGCTCACGATGACAGCGCTGCCCCTGCTGAGCGATCGCAATCCCGTGAGATCTTTACTGAATGTTTAGCCTATCCAACCCTCAGAAAAGGCTAACCGGCTAATTATTAGTGCTTTTCTCTTTATTTCTTAAGAATTGTAGGAATCGACCTCCAAAACTTGGTAAAAAATCCTACTTCAACTTTCCCCAAGAAATCACAAGCAGATCTTGAACAAAGAAAAAAACAAGTGATACAACAGTGACGCGCTGAAAGGCGCACTCAAATCAACTTTATAGGAGCACTAGCCATGGGACGTCGTCGTTCTGAAATCAACACTCTGCAGATCCCTCGCGTGATGAACTATGCATTCACCGAGTCCGAAGTTGAGTTCCTCAACCTGCTGTAAGCGATAAGCCAGAAGGGGCTTAGCCCCTTCTGGCCCTACCAAGGAGCAGAAAATGATTACCGAACGCGAGTTGAATATAGAAGAGGCTTACAATCGCCTGACAAAGCTGCATCATCACCTAGGGCTTCATTCGAAAACAAAGCTATCAAAAAATAACAGCTTGGTCGCCACTTGCCACTTATACGACAAGGCCTACAAAGAAGTTTCTTGCGGAGCAGGAAAAGGGGAGCATTGCGAGCTAGGAGCCCTGGCCGAGAGCCTAGAGCACTACTTCGTCGACAAGAGCACTCCACCGCTCATCGAAAGCGACGAGATCTTGCAGTCGATAGCCCCATTTGACGATTGGCTCCTTAAATCCATACCCCCTGACTGCCGAATACCTTGTTTCAATCTTCAGGCATTGAACAGCTTCCACGAAATAGCTATCCCCGCGATATTGATAGCCCCCTCCTCCAGAAACATTGATGAGATCGAAAAGACCGCAGCAGGCTTTCTTTCCAAATATGCGACCAACTCTGGTACAGCACTTGGTTGTACGGAGAACGAGGCTCTTCTCCATGCCATCAATGAAACTATCGAACGCCACGCCCTCTCTATGTACTACCTATCACTTTGCGGCCTGACTTCCCCACTCAAACTTTACCAGCCCACGAACTCTTTCCTGGAAGAAACATTCGCCCATGATACCGAGCTTCTCCGCCGATCAAAGAAACTAGAAATATACTTGACTCACGATTTCTACGAAGTTCCATTTTGCATAGCTGTTTCTCGTAGTAAAAAAGAAGGCTCACTCAGCAGTATAGGTTCCGGTAGCTCCATCAACCCGTCCATTGCAATGTACCGTGCCGTAACGGAGCAGATTCAGTGCGAGCAGCTTTCTGGCGCCACAGAAAAACAAGAAGATCTCGCTGCTGAAAAAATGCTTGCTCACTCAACCCGCCTTTCGGCACTGCTACACCCATGTCCCACATATGCTGTACCCGCTTTCCACCCTCCGCGTACCGATCTCAGCGTACGCGGGCAAGTCAAGCGGACACTGATCAACCTGGAGAAACAAAATATGGCCGCATTCTATCGCACACTTTATGAACACCCGAATCTCGCTACGGTGGTTCAGGTGTTCATACCCGGACTGGAACGCTTCCACCTGATCAGATCAGGCATTCCAGTCGCGCCACAGAGTGCACTCAAAGGCATAAGGCAATGACATGCATAACTATCGAGGAATCCTCGCCGCCCTAAGCGCGACACTAATCCTGAAAATCGCGACCGTCGTACCCGCTCTAGTCTTGGCCGACATCATTGACAACTTGTCCACCTCAACCGCGTCTTCCCAGCTTCTGCTCGGAGCTTTCATATGCCTTGTAGCATTACAAGCCTCAATGACCCCTTTGCAAGCCTGGTGCCTGGCGCGGCTCTGCCAGGAACGCGTGAAGCAACTTTCCATCCGCTGGTGCCGCGCATTGCTGGACAAGCGCTTCGAGGCCTATGGACAACTCCATGGCGGAACACTGGTAAAAGTGCTGGATAGGGGCATTACCGCACAAGAGCGGTGGTTAGGCTTTCTGATTGGCTCGGCATGGCCGGTGCTGGCCGAAGCTGCAGTGCTGATAACGCTCTTTGCATACCTTGGGGCTACTTCGGTATTGATCGGCCTCATCCCTTTGAGCCTGGCCTACCTGTGGGCCAATGATCGCCTGGTGCGCTGGCGCCGGCCACACATCGAGGCAGTGAACGCGCGCGAGGATGAACTGGCGGAACAATGGGTGGATACCTTCGCCAGCGCGGCAACGGTCAAACTGGAAAAGGCCGAGGATGCGGCGATGCTCCCGGTCAACCAGACACTTTCGCACTATGCCGACTCAGCAGTGCGGGTAGCTCACAGTGGGGGTTGGATTCAGGGCCTGCGCACTCTGTTCATAGGCCTGGGCAGTGGCGGCCTGCTCATGTGGGGTATCCATGATCAGGCTCTGGTAACACCGCAGTTGAGCCTGGGCGAACTCGTTGCTCTCTTCACCTTGGTGAGCGGATTGCTGGCAGGGGTTGCGCAACTGGCTGAGGCCTGGCGATTGCTAGACCAGTTTCGGCTAGACAAACGCAAACTCGAGCACTGGCTTCAGCTCCCCTCGTTCGGCCCGTCATGCACTACTGAGACGAAGTCCCACGACAACGACGCAGGACTGAGCATCGCCCCGTGCCAGTTGAGCGCTCGAGGTACTGTACAACTGCAAATCGAGGAACCTTTGGTACTGCTCAAAGGAGAACGGGTCGCGCTGATCGGACCAAGCGGATGTGGTAAATCGACACTTCTGCATGCACTGGCAGGAACGGTATTCCAATTGCGCAAGCATGTTCGCCTGCACGGAAGGTGCCTGGCAGGGCTCGAAGCTTATGAGCAGTTCAGTCGTTTACGGCTCTGCCCTCAAGATGCGCACTTCATACCGGGTCCACTACCACGCGCGGTGCTGTTTGAGCATGCGCATGAAAGGGCTCAAGTTGAAGGATGGCTTGAGCGATTGAGCCTGAGCAAAGACTGGTACGAACTTGATCTGGATGCGCGTGCAGAATCGATTTCGGGCGGCGAGGCGCGCAGGTTGACGCTGCTACGCCTTCTTAATCAGCCTGGGGAATTCAATTTCTTTGACGAACCCACAGCCGGGCTCGATGCCGCATCGGCTGAGCGTATCTGGGACCTGTTGTTCGAAGCATTTAAAGGGCGAGGGCTTATTTGCGTGACGCATGATCAAAGCGCACTGTCGCGGTTTGACCGGGTGATCACCCTGAGCGAGGGGCAGATCATCAGCCAAGAGCAAACGAACATCGCTCAGAACCCCGAGCTAGCAGGCGCACCGCACACCTTGTAGGAGCGGCCTTGCGTCGCGATGGGCTGCGCAGCAGCCCCAGCACTTTTTGCATCTGCGCTGAAATCCTGGGGCTGCTCTGCAGCCCATCGCGACGCAAGGCCGCTCCTACAGGGGGCCCTGCTAGCTCAATGGTTTATTCATCATCATCGAAGTTGTACATCCCCGGCGCCAGGTTCTCAAAGCGGGTGTACTTGCCGATAAACGCCAGGCGCACGAAGCCGATCGGGCCGTTACGCTGTTTACCGATGATGATTTCCGCCACGCCTTTGTGCTCGGTCTCCGGGTGGTACACCTCGTCGCGGTACACGAACATGATTACGTCGGCGTCCTGCTCGATTGCACCGGATTCACGCAAGTCGGAGTTCACCGGGCGTTTGTTCGGGCGCTGTTCCAAGGAGCGGTTCAGCTGTGACAGGGCGATGACCGGGCAGTTGAATTCCTTGGCCAGGGCCTTGAGCGAGCGGGAGATCTCGGAAATTTCGTTGGTCCGGTTGTCACCGGCTGAACCCGGGATCTGCATCAGCTGCAGGTAGTCGACCATGATCATGCCGATTTCACCGTGCTCACGCGCCAGGCGACGGGTACGTGCACGCATTTCCGACGGGCTGATGCCGGCGGTATCGTCGATGAACAGCTTGCGGTCGTTGAGCAGATTCACCGCCGAGGTCAGGCGCGGCCAGTCATCGTCATCCAGCTGGCCGGAACGCACCTTGGTCTGGTCGATACGGCCCAGCGACGAAAGCATACGCATGATCAGCGATTCACCTGGCATCTCGAGGGAGAACACCAGCACCGCCTTTTCGCTGCGCAGTACGGCGTTTTCCACCAGGTTCATGGCGAAGGTGGTCTTACCCATCGACGGACGCCCGGCGACGATGATCAAGTCGGCCGCCTGCAGGCCGCTGGTCTTCTCGTCCAGGTCGGTGTAACCGGTTGAGATACCGGTAATGTCGCTGTCGGAGTTGAACAGCGTGTCAATGCGGTCGATGGCCATGGTCAACAGGTCATTGACCCCTACCGGGCCACCGGTTTTTGGCCGGGCCTCGGCAATCTGGAAGATCTGCCGCTCGGCATCATCGAGAATTTCTGCAGCGTTGCGCCCTTGTGGGTTGAAGGCGTTGTCGGCGATGTCGGTACTGATGCTGATCAGCTGGCGCAACGTGGCCCGCTCGCGAATGATCGCGGCGTAGGCCTTGATGTTGGCCACCGACGGGGTGTTCTTGGCCAGCTCAGCCAGGTACGCCAGGCCGCCGATTTGCGACGACAGGCCTTCCTTGTCCAGTTGCTCGTGCAGGGTCACCACGTCGAATGGCTGGTTGGCGTCGGCCAACTTGTGCACGGCACGGAAGATCAGGCGGTGGTCATGCCGGTAAAAATCGCCATCCGACACCTGATCCAGCACCCGCTCCCAGGCGTTGTTGTCCAGCATCAGGCCACCGAGTACGGCCTGTTCGGCCTCGATGGAATGCGGCGGCACCTTCAGGGCTGCGGTTTGCAGGTCAAGCTGTTCGGAATGGGTAATCTCGTTCATGGCCACGAAAGAATTCTGGAGGACGAAAAAAACAAAGGGCACGGCCTGTAGAAAACAGGACCGTGCCCGATGTTAACCGCCTGGCCCGCAAGGAGCCAGCCAGTCAGCGCAGCTTAGGCAGCTACGACGACCACACGTACAGTGGCTTCAACGTCGCTGTGCAGGTGCACGGCTACGTCGTATTCGCCAACCTGACGGATGGTGCCGTTCGGCAGACGAACTTCAGCTTTGGCCACTTCAACGCCGGAGGCGGTCAGGGCGTCAGCGATGTCGTGGGTGCCGATCGAACCGAACAGCTTGCCTTCGTCGCCAGCGGTGGCAGTGATGGTCACTTCCAGCTCGGCCAGTTGGGCAGCGCGGCTTTCAGCCGACGATTTACGGTCTGCAGCTGCTTTTTCCAGCTCGGCGCGACGCTCTTCGAACGCAGCCAGGTTGGCGGCGTTGGCAACGGTGGCCTTGCCGAATGGCAGCAGGAAGTTACGGCCGTAACCAGCCTTAACTTTTACTTTGTCGCCCAGGTTGCCCAGGTTAGCGACTTTTTCCAGCAGGATCAGTTCCATTTGGTAAAACCTCTTAACTTTTAACCTTCACCGTTCGCGGAGTCATTCCCCTTGGGGGACTTGCGACCGCGAAAATCAATCAGGCTGTCGACAATGGCCAAAACCACCAGCAACGGATAAATCAGCTGCATGATCAGCGGCAACGTCACGTACATGCCCACCAGCCAGAAACCAGCCAGTCGGCCCTGTGCCACCAGCCCGTGCATCAAGGCGATGCCGGCCAGCACCAGTACCAGGCTGGAAGCCGATGCCAGGATGATGAACTGCGGGCCGATAAACGGCGCCACCACCATCACTGCCACCAAGACCGCCGTGGTCTGTTTCGGCAACTTCAGTTCGCGAAACTCGCGACCGAAGCCTCCAGGGTTGTACAACGCTGCCTGCCAGTAGCGCCCCAGCATCAAAGCCAGAACGCTGAACAATTGCACCGTCACTGCTGTGGAAGCGACCAGCACAGGGCGGATCAGCTCACCGGAGAGCACCGGTTGCCCGTCGACCTTCGGCATGGCTTCGGCAAACGCCTTGGCCAGCACATCGAAGGTTTGCGCCAGCGCCAGATCAAGCACGAGGCTGAAAGCCACGGCGAACACGGCACTGGCGAGCAACACCCGGCTCCAGGGATGCTCGGCACGCAACATGGCGGCCAGGGCCAGGGCACCCGCAATCACCATAAAGGTGATGGGATCGCCCATGACCCACACGGCCAACCCGGCCAGCAAGCCGCCAGCGATGACCGATGTAGCATCCTTGAACCCGCGCCGCAGCAGCACAAGGCTGCCGGCAGCGGCACTCAACCAGAACAGCAGCGGCAGTACCGCGCTGATGACCACCACGAGGGTGGCCTGCACACGACCGCGCATGATGAAACTTGCTAACGCTCGCATGCTAATCCCTTACTGCTTGTCGACGACCCGGTCTCAGCGGCCGTGGCTGTCGGTGTAGGGCAGCAGGGCCAGGAAGCGGGCGCGCTTGATAGCGGTAGCCAGCTGACGCTGATAACGAGCTTTGGTACCGGTGATACGGCTTGGAACGATCTTGCCGGTTTCGGATACGTAAGCTTTCAGGGTGTTGAGATCTTTGAAGTCGATCTCTTTCACGTCTTCAGCAGTGAAGCGGCAGAATTTACGACGACGGAAGAAACGTGCCATTTAATAGGCTCCTCTAAAGGTCCGTGGATTACTCGTCAGCGTTATCGCTGGAGTCGCTGTCATTGCTGTCATCGCCTTCGGCGGAGTCAGCATGCTCAGGACGCTCGCGACGCTCACGGCGCTCGCTGCGGTTCTCTTCAGCCTTCAGCATCTCGGACTGACCGGTAACGGCTTCGTCGCGACGGATGACAAGGTTACGGATAACGGCATCGTTGTAGCGGAAGTTGTCTTCCAGCTCGGCCAGGGCCTTGCCGGTGCACTC
>NZ_JBJDNB010000019.1:0-99781 GCF_044900445.1 Pseudomonas sp. NPDC089407 | reverse complement strand
CATCACGTAGTGAGCCTTGTGAACATTGTTGATTGCGTAGGCCAGTTGACGACGGCCCCAGTCTTCCAGGCGGTGGATCTTGCCACCATCTTCTTCGATCAGCTTGGTGTAACGCTCAACCATGCCGCCGACTTGTTCGCTCTGGTCCGGGTGAACCAGGAAGATGATTTCGTAATGACGCATGAATGCTCCTTACGGGTTAGTAGTCTGCCAGTGAATCTGGTCAGACAAGGAGTGAATGACACTGTATGTCTTGCACGGAGGGGAGGCACATGAGCGCCTGCCAGCTCGGCAAGGGGCGCAATTGTAGAGAAGGTGGGGCGCACAAGCAAGGTGATTGGTGAATATTTGAACAGCCTGAAACATATTCACAAGCTGATGGCCTCTTCGCGGGTAAACCCGCTCCTACAGGGACCGCAATCCGTTGTAGGAGCGGGTTCATCGAGGCGTCGAACCGCCGCGAAGAGGCCGGTACAGGCTGAAGATCAGCGCTTGCCCTGCCGCTGACGCACCGCTTCAAACAGGCAAACCCCGGTCGCCACCGACACGTTCAGGCTGCTGACACTCCCGCCCATCGGCAATTTCACCAGGAAATCACAATGGTCGCGGGTCAGCCGGCGCATGCCCTTGCCTTCCGCGCCCATGATCATCACCAGCGGACCAGTCAGGTCCTGCTGGTAAATCTCCTGCTCGGCTTCGCCGGCAGTACCGACTACCCACAAGCCACGCTGCTGCAACTTCTCCAGGGTACGCGCCAGGTTGGTCACCGCCACCAGCGGGATCACCTCGGCGGCGCCGCAAGCAACCTTGCGCACCACCGGGGTGAGGGTGGCCGACTTGTCCTTGGGCACGACCACCGCCGTAGCGCCGGCCGCATCGGCGGTACGCAGGCAGGCACCGAGGTTGTGCGGGTCGGTCACACCGTCCAGCACCAGGACCAGCGGCGGCGTTTCAGTGCGTTCGAGCAGTTCTTCGAGCATCAGCTCGCCCCACACCTGGCTCGGGCTGACCTCGGCGACCACGCCCTGGTGCACGCCTTCGACCCAGGCATCCATCTCGCGGCGCTCGGCCTGGCCAACCGCCACGCGGTTTTCTGCGGCCAGCGCCAGCAGCGCCTGCAGGCGTGGCTCGCTGCGCCCTTCCGACAGCCAGATCTGCTTGACCCGTTTCGGATGGTGCTGCAGCAACGCCTGCACGGCGTGCACGCCGTAGATCTTTTCCAGCTGACTCATGACTTGCTCTTGCTCTTGCGTGGCGCACCGGACTTCGGCGGGCCTTTACGATGCTTGGTCGGCTTGCCGGAGCCGGACGACTTGCCGCCTTTCTCCGACTTGCTGCCGGCACTGCTGCGCGCGTCGGTCATCAACGCCTTCTTCATTTCGCGGCTTTTACGCACCTCGGCGTTACGCTGCACAGCATCTTTAGGGAAGTACGCCTCGGACGCTTCGCTCTTGCGGCTGCGCGGTTTGGGCGTGGCCTTCGCTTCGGTTACCGGCTGTTGCTCAACCTTGTCGGCTGCAGGCGCGGCACCGCGCTGCTTGCGACCGATCGGCGCTGCCAGGGTTTTCTCCGACACTTCGAAGTCGATCTTGCGCTCGTCCAGGTCGACGCGCATGACTTTGACTTCGATGGTGTCACCCAGGCGGAAACTGCGCCCGGTACGCTCGCCGGACAGGCGGTGGTGCACCGGGTCGAAGTGGTAGTAGTCACCCGGCAGCGCACTGACGTGCACCAGGCCTTCCACGTAGATGTCGGTCAGCTCGACGAACAGGCCGAAACCGGTCACTGCGGTGATCACACCCGGGAAGGTCTCGCCCACGCGGTCCTTCATGAACTCGCACTTGAGCCAGTTGACCACGTCGCGGGTGGCTTCATCGGCACGGCGCTCGGTCATCGAGCACTGCTCGCCGAGTTGCTCGAGGGTGTTCTCGTCGTACGGGTAGATACGCGCTTTGGGGATGCTCATGGCGCCGGCACGCTTGACGTGCGGGGTATCGACCTTGGACCGGATGACACTGCGGATGGCGCGGTGCACCAGCAAGTCCGGGTAACGACGGATCGGCGAGGTGAAGTGGGTGTACGCCTCGTAGTTCAGGCCGAAGTGGCCGTTGTTCTCGGTGCTGTACACGGCCTGGCTCAGCGAGCGCAGCATCACCGTCTGGATCAGGTGGAAGTCCGGGCGCCCGGCGATGCTCGCCAGCAGGGCCTGGTAGTCCTTCGGCGACGGGTCCTTGCCCTTGTGCAGGCTCAGCCCCAGCTCGCCAAGGAAGGCGCGCAGTTTTTCCAGGCGCTCCGGCGGCGGGCCGTCGTGCACACGGTACAGGGCCGGCACGCCGTGCTTCTGCAGGAACTCGGCAGTGGCGACGTTGGCCGCCAGCATGCATTCTTCGATCAGTTTGTGGGCATCGTTGCGCACGGTCGGGCGGATTTCCGCGATCTTGCGCTGGTCGCCAAAGATGATGCGGGTTTCCTGGGTTTCGAAGTCGATGGCACCACGGGTGTGACGCGCATCCACCAGTACCTTGTACAGGTTGTACAGGTTCTTCAGGTCCGGCACGACCTCTTTGTACTCTTCGCGCAGCGCCTTGCCCTCACGGGTACGTGCGTGCTCAAGCATGCTGCTGACCTTGTTGTAGGTCAGGCGGGCGTGGGAGTGGATCACGCCTTCGTAGAACTGGTAGTCGACCATCTGGCCGGCTTTGTTCATGGTCATCTCACAGACCATGGCCAGGCGATCGACGTGCGGGTTCAGCGAGCACAGGCCGTTGGACAGCTCTTCGGGGAGCATCGGCACCACGCGCTCGGGGAAGTACACCGAGTTGCCGCGCTGCTGGGCTTCGACGTCCAGGGCCGAGCCCAGGCGCACGTAGCTGGACACGTCGGCGATGGCCACATACAGGCGCCAGCCACCGGAGAACAGGCGCAGCTTGCCCAGCGGTTCGCAATAGACGGCATCGTCGAAGTCGCGGGCGTCTTCACCGTCGATGGTGACGAACGGCAGGTGGCGCAGATCGACGCGCTTCTCTTTGTCTTTCTCTTCTACCTCAGAGCGGAACTTGCGCGCTTCCTTGACCACATCGTTTGGCCAGACGTGCGGAATGTCGTAGCTGCGCAGGGCAACATCGATTTCCATGCCCGGCGCCATGTAGTTGCCGATGACCTCGACCACGTCGCCTTGCGGCTGGAAGCGCGGGGTCGGCCAGTGGGTGATCTTGATCTCGACGAACTGGCCGATCTTCGCGCCACCGTTGCGCCCGGCAGTGACCAGCACTTCCTGCTGGATCTTCGGGTTGTCCGGGGTCACGTAGCCGATGCCGCCTTCTTCGAAGTAGCGGCCGACCACGCTTTCGTGGGCGCGGGAAATGACCTCGACGATCACGCCTTCACGGCGGCCACGGCGGTCGGTGCCGGAAACCCGCGCCAACGCACGGTCACCATCGAAAGCCAGGCGCATTTGCGACGGGCTCAGGAACAGGTCGTCGCTGCCATCATCGGGAATGAGGAAGCCGAAGCCATCGCGGTGGCCGGAGATACGGCCACAGATCAGGTCCAGCTTGTCTACCGGGGCATAAGTGCCGCGCCGGGTATAGATAAGCTGGCCGTCGCGCTCCATGGCACGCAGGCGGCGGCGCAGGGCTTCGATCTGGTCTTCTTCATACAGACCAAACTCTTTCGCCAGCTCCTCGCGCGCAGCGGGTTCGCCACGGTCGGCAAGGCGCTGCAGGATCAGCTCACGGCTGGGAATGGGGTTGTCGTATTTTTCCGCTTCGCGAGCGGCCTCGGGATCGAGGGATTGCCAATCGGCCATCAGAAGGGGTTCACCTTGGGGTATATAGATATGAATTCTGGCATAGGCGTATTGAAACCGGAAATGTCGGCCTTGGACAGCCCCTGCTGCAGTGCATAAACAGCAGGAATAGGCCTGTGGAATCAACAAGTTGAATTTTTTGAATTTTTTTTTGCTCGAGGGGTTTACAGCCCCCCGGACCGTCCGTATAGTGCGCACCACAACGACGGACAAGCCCGAAGTTGTAGTAGAGATTAGCGACGCTGTAAAGCATCAAATAATCTCGAATGTGTGCCCAGGTGGCGGAATTGGTAGACGCGCTGGTTTCAGGTATCAGTGACCGCAAGGTCGTGGAAGTTCGAGTCTTCTCCTGGGCACCAAGTATTTTCAAGTAACAGATGACCAAGGATCTGTTACTGCTGTGTGAAAGCGAACGTTTTTCGCCTTCATCAGATGATTCAAAGCTTTGCCCAGGTGGCGGAATTGGTAGACGCGCTGGTTTCAGGTATCAGTGACCGCAAGGTCGTGGAAGTTCGAGTCTTCTCCTGGGCACCATACAAAAAACCCACTAGCTTGCTAGTGGGTTTTTTCTTGCCTGCGATTTTGTCTCGCCCTCCTCGTCTGCCGGGAATGCTCTGGCGCCTAGGAGATCGAGCGCCGCCCTCGCGGCGCTCGATCTCACAGGCGCAAAAGGCCCAAGCCGATCTGACCATGAATTTCTCGTCACCCGGCCACTTGAGAAACGATTTCGTTTACCATTGTTTCCAAATATGTAGCCGTAAGCGAGGAAGTACCCGCATGACGATCCGCCCGCAACCGCTGATGCGTACCTTGGCCGCCGCCGTGCTAAGCCTGGTCATCGGCGCTCCGGCCGCCATGGCAGACGCACCGGTCACCCTGACCATGTACAACGGTCAGCACAAGGAAATCGGCGAAGCCATCGCCAAGGCCTATGAGGCCAAGACCGGTATCCACATCAATATCCGCAAGGGCAGCAGCAACCAGCTGGCCAGCCAGATCATCGAGGAAGGCGACCGCTCGCCGGCCGACATCATCTACACCGAAGAGTCGCCACCGCTGAACAACCTTGGCGAGCTGGGCCTGCTGGCGAAGATCGACGACGCCACGCTGAATATGCTGCCCAAGGAATACGTAGGCGCCAACGGCACCTGGATGGGCGTTACCGCACGTACCCGCGTTGTGGTCTACAACCCGAAGAAGATCGACGAAAAAGACCTGCCGACCACTGTCATGGATTTCGCCAACCCCGAGTGGGAAGGCCGCGTCGGTTACGTGCCGACCAGCGGCGCCTTCCAGGAACAGGCGGTGGCCATCCTGAAAATGCACGGCCGCGAAGCCACCGAAGAATGGCTGACCGGCCTGAAAGCCTTCGGCAAGACCTACACCAACAACATGGTCGCGCTGAAGGCAGTGGAAAAAGGCGAAGTTGCCGCGGTGCTGGTGAACAACTACTACTGGTACGCCCTGGAGCGTGAGCGCGGCAAGCTCGACTCCAAGCTGTACTACCTGGCCGACGGTGACGCCGGCAACCTGGTAACCATCTCCGGTGCTGCCGCGGTCAAGGCCAGCAAACACCCGAAAGAAGCCCAGGCCCTGCTCAACTGGATGGCCAGCGAAGAAGGCCAGCGCGTGATCACCCAGACCACCGCCGAATACCCGCTGCACAAGGGTATGGTTTCCGACCGCGGCCTGAAGCCGTTCGAAGAGCTGCGTCCGCCACAGATCTCGCCGGCCGACCTGGGCAATGCCGAGGAAGCCATCGAGCTTGAGCGCGAGGTCGGCCTGCTCTAATGACCGCCGCACTCTCCCAGCCTGCGCCGGTACGCTTCGTACCGCGCCGCAAGCGCCCTTCCATCTGGGTGCTGCTGCCCGTACTGTTCCTGGTGGCGATGAGCTTGCTGCCGCTGGCCTATGTCGCCATCAAAGCCTGGGAAGCCGGCTGGCGCGAAGCCTTGCAACTGCTGTGGCGGCCCTTTGTCTGGGGGCTGATGCGCAACACCTTGCTGCTGATGGTCGGGGTGACGCTGACCTGCATGGTGGTCGGCCTGGCGCTGGCCTGGCTGCTGGAGCGCAGCAACCTGGCGGGCCGCCGATTGTGGGGCGTGATGTTGTGCCTGCCGTTTGCGGTGCCATCGTTCGTCAGCAGCTTCACCTGGGTGTCGCTTAGCTCCGACTTTGAAGGGCTTGGCGGGGCGATCATGGTCATGGCGCTGTCCAAATACCCACTGGTGTTCCTGCCGGTGGCCGCAACCCTGCGCAACCTCGACACCTCGCTGGAGGAGTCGGCGCGCACCTTGGGCTGCAGCCGCTGGGGGGTGTTCGTCAAAGTCACCCTGCCGCTGCTGTGGCCGTCGATGCTCGGCGGCGCGCTGCTGATCGCCCTGCACATGCTGGTGGAGTTCGGCGCACTGTCGATTCTCGGCCTGCAAACCTTCACCACGGCGATCTACCAGCAGTTCGAACTGGAGTTCAGCAACGCCAACGCAGCGATGCTGTCTGCCGTGCTGTTGGCGATGTGCCTGGTGATGCTGTGGCTGGAATTGCGCGTACGCGGCAAGGCCCGCCATGTACGCATCGGCCAAGGCGTGGCACGCCGTGCGCAACCGGTGCGGCTGCGTGGCTGTGCGGTGCTGGCGCAACTGTTCTGCGTGGGCCTGGCGGTGCTGGGCAGCGGTATTCCGCTGGCCATGCTCGGTTACTGGCTGAGCGTTGGCTCGTCGGCGGCATTCCCGGTGGCGGCCATCTCCAAGGCGCTGTTCACTTCGCTGTCGGTGTCGCTGGGTGGTGCTGGCTTTTGTGTGCTGCTGGCACTGCCAATCAGCTTCCTGGTGGTGCGCTACAAGGGCCGCCTGGCGATCTGGGCCGAGCGCCTGCCGTACTTGCTGCACGCCCTGCCCGGCCTGGTGATTGCCCTGACCTTGGTGTTCTTCGCCCTGCACTACGTGCCCGCGCTGTACCAGACCACGGCCTTGCTGCTGCTGGCCTATGCGCTGCTGTTCCTGCCGTTGGCGCAGTCGCCGGTGCGCACCGCGCTGAACAAGGCTTCGCCGACGCTGGAAGAGGCCGCTCGAACGCTGGGTGCAAGCAGCTTTGCGGCGTTCTGCCGGGTGACCCTGCCAATCATCTTCCCGGCCATGGCGGCAGCTTTTGCCCTGGTGTTCCTGGATGCGATGAAGGAGCTGACCGCCACGCTACTGCTCAGCCCGACCGGCATGACCACCTTGGCGACCGAGGTGTGGGCGCACACGGCCAACGTTGAGTTCGCTGCGGCGGCGCCTTACGCGGCGTTGCTCATCGTGGTGTCGGGGTTGCCGGTTTATCTGCTGACTACGCGGATGTATCTGAACAAAGCTTGAGGTGCATGCCTTGGGCTTTGAGGTGGAGCAGAAATCGAGCGCCGCCCGCGCGGCGCTTCGCGGCACAAGGCCCACATCTGTTTAAGGCCAGTTACTCCTGCCTCCTTCGCACTCGCACCCTAGGTGCATGGCTGGAAATTGACAAAGAGCAACTGTGTCACCTTCGATATCAAAGGGAACAAACAAGGCGGCCAGAGGTGACCTCAAAGGAAGGACTGGCCCGAAACAGATGTGGGAGCGGCCTTGTGCCGCGAAGCGCCGCGCGGGCGGCGCTCGATCTCACAGCGCCCGAAAACCCACGACAAACACCCTGCCCCAACTCAGGCTCTGAACTGACCTAAGCTGGCCCGCAGTTGCGCGGCCAGATCATCCAGCACCTTGCTGCTGGCCGTAGTCTGCATCACCACCTCCGCCGAGCGCTCAGCCTGGGCATGAATGGTTTCTACCCGCCCCCGCACCGCCTGTGCACCGCTCGCCTGCTGCTCGGCGGCGCGGGTAGCCAGGCCAATGGCCGCGTGCACCTGCTCCACGGCCGCTTGCACTGACTGCTGACGGCGCTCGTTGTCACGCAGCACCAGCAACCCTTCGCCAGCTTTGAGCCCAGCCTGGCTGATGGTGGCCACGGCTTCCTTGGCGCCCTTCTGCAGTGCGGCGATATGCGCCTGGATATCCCCGGTGGAGCTTTGCGTCTTGCTCGCCAGCGCCCGCACCTCATCCGCCACCACAGCAAAGCCACGCCCGGTTTCACCCGCACGGGCCGCTTCGATGGCGGCGTTCAGGGCCAGCAGGTTGGTCTGCTCGGCAATGCCGTGGATCACCGTCAACACCACTTCGATCTGCTCGCTCTGCTTGGCCAGGCGCTCGATCACCTGGGAGCCAGCATCTACCTGCCCAGCCAGGTTCTCGATCAAACCGGCCAGTTGGGTCGAGGTGCGGCTGTTCTCGTCCGTGGCTTGGCGGATATCCACCACTTGCTGCAATGCCGCCTGCATCGCGTGGCTTTCGGCCTGCGCCTCATCGGCCATGCTCGACAGGTCACGCAGGCTGGCTGCCACTTCATCTCGCTGCAGCGCGGCGGCGGCATCGGCACCGGCATTACGCTTGGCCATGGCGCCAATCTCCACGCCCGTGCGCTGCGCCACTTCGCCCGCCTCACGCACGATTGGCTGCAACTTGTCGACAAAGCGGTTCACTGCCGAGGCCATGTCGCCAATTTCATCGCGGCTATCGAGCGGCACGCGCTTTGTCAGGTCACCCTCGCCCGCCGCAAGGTCATTCAGGGCGGTGATCAACAGGCGCAGCTTGCTCAGTACCCGGCGGCCGAGCACCACGGCCACGACCAGCAGCACACCGAGCCCTACCACCACCAGCCCCAGGCCGATGCGCCAGCGCAACTCGGCAGCAGCCTCACGCACGGTCTGGGCGGTGTTGGCCTGCATTGCCGCGGCGCTGCCCTGTGCTTTTTCCAGGCGTTCGCGCAGGGTTTTGCCACTGTCGGCGGCAGCACCGACCAGGCTGTCGCCAACCAACTGCTCACCACTGGCAATCAACGCCGAAAAGCGTTGGTCGAGGGCCTTGAGCTCCTGGTCGATGCCAGCGGTGGAAACACCCATTACCACCTTGCCGATTTCCGCACCATTGGGGTTGATCGGCGCTTCGACGAAGTACACCGCCGGATCACGGCGGGCTGCGTCAATCACCTTGTCCAGCGCACGCTCGCCCTGTCCTTTCTCCATCAAAGCCTGGTTGATCGGGTTTTGCCGATTCAGGTAGCGGGTCAGGTGCTGGCCCTGAGCATCGTCGTAGACCACGAACAGCACGTTGGGGTTACGCTGGGCGCGACGGGCGAAGTCGGAGAGCACCGGCACGTCGTTGTCCCAGATCGCCCGCGGGGCGACCGAGGCCAGCAGTTCGGCCATGTCGTTGGCGGAATCCTTGAGGTTCTTCTCCAGGGTGCTGCGCAATTGCTGCTGCTCGCTTTGCAGGCGCGTAGACAAACCCGCGCTGAGGCGCTGGCGAGTGCTATTGGACAGGCCGTCAAGGCCCGACCGTACATCTTGCCCAGCTTGCTCCAGGTCGTTGGCGAGTTGGCGGCTGTCATTACCCAGGCGCTCGCCCAAGTCGGCCTCCAGGGCGGTGACCGTGCTGCGGGTGAGCGCAACGGCAACCAGCACCTGCACCAAAAGAGCGATACCAAGGGCAACAAATACAGGCCGCAAAAGGCGGCTTCGTAACAGTGAGAGGATGGCAGACACGGTGTAACCCTCGTGTTTTCTGGCGCCACTATTTTGATGGCGTCGTCAGACGTTTCTTACAGCAAGGGTTGTGCCGTGGGCAGGAGGGATAAACGCCAAGATTAAGCAATAGGTTTTCCGGTGCCGGCCTCTTCGCGGGTAATCCCGCTCCCATAAAGACCGCAAAGATTTTAAGGCATGTGCGATCCCTGTGGGAGCGGGTTCACCCGCGAAGAGGCCAGCACAGGGGAACACAAACAAAAACGCCGCAGCCCCTTTCAGGGCCACGGCGTCAGATCAGCCTGGAGGGCAGATCAGGCGAACGGGTGACGCAGCACGATGGTCTCGTTGCGGTCAGGCCCGGTCGAAATGATGTCGATCGGCGCGCCTACCAGCTCTTCGATGCGCTTGATGTAAGCACGAGCAGCTTCTGGCAGCGCTTCCAGGGTCTTGACACCCAGGGTCGACTCGCTCCAGCCTGGCATCTCTTCGTACACCGGCTCCAGGCCGATGTAGCTGTCGGCATCGGAAGGTGCGTCGATCACAGCACCGTTCTCGTTCTTGTAGCCAACGCAGATGTTGATGGTTTCCAGGCCGTCCAGTACGTCCAGCTTGGTCAGGCAAATGCCCGAGATGCTGTTGACGTCGATGGCGCGACGCAGAATGACGGCATCGAACCAGCCGCAACGACGGGCACGGCCGGTGGTGGAACCGAACTCGTGGCCACGCTTGGCCAGGGTAGCGCCAGTCTCGTCAAACAGTTCGGTCGGGAACGGACCGGAACCGACACGCGTGGTGTAGGCCTTGGTGATACCCAGGATGTAGTCGAGGTACATCGGGCCAACGCCGGAACCGGTGGAGATACCGCCAGCCGTGGTGTTGGAGCTGGTGACGTACGGGTAGGTGCCGTGGTCGATGTCCAGCAGCGAACCTTGGGCGCCTTCGAACATGATGTCCTTGCCGGCGCGGCGCAGGTTGTGCAGCTCGGCGGTGACGTCGAGCATCATCGGCTTGAGCTGCTCGGCGTAGGCCATGCATTCGTCCAGGGTCTGCTGGAAGTCGATGGCCGGCTCTTTGTAGTAATTCACCAGCTGGAAGTTGTGGTAGTCCAACAGCTCACCCAGCTTGGCGGCGAAACGCTCGCGGTGGAACAGGTCGCCCACGCGCAGGCCGCGGCGTGCAACCTTGTCTTCGTAGGCTGGGCCGATGCCCCGGCCGGTGGTGCCGATCTTGGCTTCGCCACGGGCTTTTTCGCGGGCCTGGTCCAGGGCCACGTGGTACGACAGGATCAGCGGCGCAGCCGGGGAAATGCGCAGGCGCTCGCGCACCGGTACGCCCTTCTCTTCCAGCTTGGTGATTTCACGCATCAGTGCATCCGGGGCAACGACCACGCCGTTGCCGATCAGGCACTGTACGCCTTCACGCAGGATGCCGGACGGAATCAGGTGCAGAACGGTCTTTTCACCGTTGATCACCAGGGTGTGGCCCGCGTTGTGGCCACCTTGGTAGCGCACTACGGCGGCAGCATGTTCGGTCAGCAGATCGACGATCTTGCCTTTGCCCTCATCACCCCACTGGGTGCCCAGGACGACGACATTCTTACCCATTACATTGGTCCTCATTCACGCAAACTTGGTTGCCGGCCTTTGCCGACGCAGAAACTCACTGGGCCAGCGGCAGAACCTGCCAGCGCCCGTCTTGCTGAATCAATTGCCGATCACAATCCGCCTCGAGAGCAGCACTCAACGGCTGGCCAGGCAAAGCCTGGACCACACGCTGGCCCTCGTTGCGCAACTGGCAGACTTGCTGCCAGAGGGCCGCGTCGCCACTGTCCGGCATCCAGATGCCGCCAGTTGGCAATACGACCTCCGCTCGCCCCAGTGTGACCAGGGTCTTCAAATCCGTGGAGAAACCGGTAGCCGGGCGCGCCCGGCCGAAGTCGGCGCCGATATCGTCATAGCGCCCGCCCTGGGCGATCGATTGACCTTCGCCCGGCACGAACACGGCGAACACCACGCCGGTGTGGTAGTGGTAACCGCGCAGCTCACCGAGGTCGAAGTACAGCGGCAGCTCCGGGTAGCGCGACGCCAGGCGGTCGGCGATCGCCAGCAGGTCGTCCAGCGCGGCCAGCACGCTGGCCGGGGCACGGCCCAGGCGCACGCGGGCTTCGTTCAGCACTTCGCGGCCGCCACACAGTTCGACCAGCGCACGCAGCATGTTGCCCAGGTCTTTCGGCAGGTCGGCAGTCAGTGCTTGCACTTCGTCGACCGACTTGCGCTGCAGGGCGTCGAACAGCTGCTGCTCGACCGCACCGGACAGGCCGGCAGCACGGGCCAGGCCGCGGTAGATACCGACGTGACCGAGGTCCATGTGCACGTCCGGCACATCGGCCAGTTGCAGCGTGGCGAGCATCAGGCTGATGACTTCGACGTCGCTGGTCGGGCTGGCATCGCCGTACAACTCGGCACCCAGCTGGATCGGGCTGCGCGAGGTGGACAGTGCACGCGGCTGGGCGTGCAGCACGCTGCCGGCGTAGCACAGGCGGCTTGGGCCTTCACGGCGCAGGGTGTGGGCGTCGATACGCGCCACCTGCGGGGTGAAGTCGGCGCGGAAGCCCATCAGGCGGCCGGACTGCGGGTCCACCACCTTGAAGGTGCGCTGATCCAGGTCCTGGCCGGCGCCGGTCAACAGCGACTCCAGGTACTCGATATGCGGGGTGACGACCAGTTCGTAGCCCCAACTCTGGAACAGGTCCAACACCTGGCGGCGCGCAATCTCGATGCGCGCAGCCTCAGGTGGCAGTACTTCCTCGATGCCATCTGGCAGCAGCCAGCGGTCTACCGTTGCCATTACGCCATTTCCCCTCTGGTCCGGGCGGCTTGCCAGCAGGCGAGCCGTCAGTAAAGCCGGTATCGCGCACAGCAGCGGGCAGCACTGATCCCAGCGCAGCCACCGTACCCGACACCCTCGAATTGCCTTGCGAGCTGACCAAACGGTCAATTGGCGCTGTGCCAATCAACCTTGCAGACGCAAAAAAGCCGGGAAATTTCCCGGCTGCCTCATCATACACCCCTTTTCATTCAGGATGCACCCCGCCTGGCGTTTTAGCTGCCAGGCGGGGCGCCGCTGCATGAAAATCAGGGCCTGAGCATCACGGCCTGCTCTTGTCCAGGTAGCGGAAGAACTCGTTCTTCGGGTCCAGGACCAGCACGTCGCTCTTGCTCGAGAAGCTCTCGCGGTACGCCTGCAGGCTACGGTAGAACGCATAGAAATCAGCGTCCTGGGTGTAGGCCTTAGCGTAGATGGCAGCCGACTGGGCGTCGCCATCACCGCGGGTTTCTTCTGCTTCGCGATAGGCTTCGGCCAGCAGCACACGGCGCTGACGGTCGGCATCGGCACGAATACCTTCAGCCAGCTCGTTACCCTTGGCACGGTGTTCGCGCGCTTCACGCTCACGCTCGGTGCTCATGCGGTCGAATACGCTGCGGTTGACTTCCTTCGGCAGGTCGATGGCCTTGACGCGCACGTCGACCACCTCGATACCCAGCTCCTTGTTGGCCATGCGGTTCAGCGATGCAGTGATGTCAGCCATCAGCGCGTCACGTTCACCGGATACCACTTCGTGCAGGGTACGTTTACCGAACTGGTCACGCAGGCCGCTTTCCAGGCGACGCGACAGACGCTCGTCGGCAATCTGCTTCATGCCGGAGGTGGCAGTGTAGAAGCGTTCGGCGTCCTTGACGCGCCACTTGGCGTAGGCGTCGACCATCACCGCTTTCTTCTCCAGGGTCAGGAACCGCTGGGTCGGGGCGTCAAGGGTCATGAGGCGGGCGTCGAACTTGCGCACCTGGTTCACGTACGGAATCTTCACGTGCAGGCCAGGCTGGACATCTGCCTGGACCACCTTACCAAAGCGCAGCATGACTGCACGCTCGGTCTGGGACACGATGTAGAAGCTGTTCCAGGCCACGATGGCCAGGACCACGGCGGCGATCAGGGCGATCAGCGATCTATTGCTCATCAGCGGCTCTCCCTAGTACGCAGCTGCTGCTGTTGCTGTTGCAGGTCCTGCGCGGCACGCGCGGCGGCATCGTTGGCCGATGGCGACACACTGGTGGCTGGCGCGGACGTATTGCGGCTGCCTTCGACCATCTTGTCCAGTGGCAGGTAGAGCAGGTTGTTCTGCCCGTCCTTGGTCGCCACCATGACTTTGCTCGAGTTGCTGTAAACCTCTTGCATGGTTTCGAGGTACAGGCGCTGACGGGTCACGTCAGGTGCCTTGCGGTACTCACCCAGCAGTTTGGTGAAGCGGTCAGCCTCACCCTTGGCACGGGCGATGACCTCGTCGCGGTAACCGTTGGCGTCCTCGATGATGCGCTGCGCCTGACCACGGGCTTCGGGCACCACGCCATTGGCGTAGGACTCGGCCTGGTTGCGGGCGCGCTGCTCGTCTTCGCGGGCACGGATCACGTCGTCGAAGGCTTCCTGCACTTCACGCGGGGCTGCCGCGCTCTGTACGTTGACCTGGGTCACGGTGATACCGGTACGGTAGTTGTCGAGGAAGCGCTGCAGGCGTTCGCGGATATCCACGGCCATCTGCTCACGGCCTTCGGTCAGCACCTGGTCCATCGAGGTGGAACCCACCACGTGGCGCAGGGCACTGTCGGTCGCGTGTTGCAGGCTCACCTCAGGCTGGTCGACGTTGAGCACGAAGTCCTGCAGGTTGCTGATCTTGTACTGGACGGTCAGCGGCACCTCGACGATGTTCTCGTCTTCGGTCAGCATCTGGCCCTGCTTGGTGTAGGCACGCTCACGCGTGACGTTTTCCATGTACTTGCGATCGAACGGCGGGAAGTAGATGTTCAGGCCGGGACCGACCGTCTCATAGTACTTGCCGAAGCGCAGCACCACGGCCTGCTCCTGCTCGTCGACCACGTACACGGCGCTGTACAGCCAGATGGCAGCCAGCACCGCCAGGCCAATGCCCAGCAGGCCAAGGCCACCGCCCTTGCCGACATTGCGGTCACCGCCGCCACGTTTCTTTTTACCGCCGAACATGCCGTTCAGGCTGTCCTGCAGTTTGCGGAAGGCCTCGTCCAGATCCGGCGGACCTTTCTTGTCACCACCACCGCCACCGCCACCACGGCGGCCGCCCCAGGGATCCTGATTGTTCGAGTTGCCACCCGGCTCGTTCCAAGCCATAGCGCTCTCCATCTGATAAAGCAAAGACGCGCCCACGGCGCGCCGTCCAATGCTACAGAATGCCTGTCACTGCTGCCCGGCGACCTCGACGGGCATTTATTGCAAAGTGTGTTGCTCGACAAACACTTGCGGCTCCATGCCTTCGCGGCTGACCAGGCGATTCAGTTCGACCATGGGCAGTCGCACGCTCAGCAGGCTGCGCCCTTCTTCATCATGCTCTTCACCCTGCACCGCCCCCAAGGCAAAGAATTGCGCGCGCAAGCGGGCAAAACGCTGCTCCAGGCAAAGGGTACCGACAAACAGATCTTCCCCCAGCAATTCGGCAATCGCCTGGCCAACCAGCTCCAGGCCACGCCCATCGCGTGCCGATACCCAGACCCGTTCCGGCTTGCCATCGGCATCGCGCTGGATCTGGGGCTCGACATCTTCAAGCAGGTCGAGTTTGTTATACACCTCGAGGATCGGCAAGCCTTCGGCGCCAATCTCGCCCAACACCGCCAATACTTGCTCGATCTGTTCCATGCGCTCTGGCTCATGGGCGTCGATCACATGCACCAGCAAGTCGGAGTTGCTCGACTCTTCGAGCGTAGCCCGAAATGCCTCGACCAGCTTGTGCGGCAGGTGGCGGATGAAACCCACGGTGTCGGCCAGCACGATTGGCCCCAGGTCGTTGAGTTCGAGCCGGCGCAGGGTCGGGTCGAGGGTAGCGAACAACTGGTCCGCGGCGTACACCTCGGATTCGGTCAGGGCATTGAACAGCGTGGACTTGCCGGCGTTGGTATAACCCACCAGCGACACTGACGGGATATCCGCGCGCTTGCGCCCGCGACGCGCCTGCTCGCGCTGGCTGCGCACTTTCTCGAGGCGTGACTTGATCTGGCGTATGCGCACCCGCAACAGGCGGCGGTCGGTTTCCAGCTGGGTTTCACCCGGGCCGCGCAGGCCGATACCGCCTTTTTGTCGCTCAAGGTGGGTCCAGCCGCGCACCAGCCGCGTGCTCATGTGGTCCAGCTGGGCCAGTTCGACCTGCAGCTTGCCTTCATGGGTACGCGCCCGCTGGGCGAAGATATCGAGGATCAGCCCGGTACGGTCAAGCACACGACACTCGAACACACGTTCGAGGTTGCGCTCCTGACTGGGCGTGAGGGTGTGATTGAAAATCACCAGGTCTACCTGTTCGGCATGGACCAGGTCGTGCAGTTCCTCGACCTTGCCGCTGCCAATCAGGTATTTGGCGGAAGGCTGATGCCTTGTCACCGTGACCAGCGAAACGATGTCGGCACCGGCCGACAATGCCAACTCCTGAAACTCCTGCGGGTCTTCGCGCGCCTCAGGGTTGTGACCTTCCAAGTGAACGAGCAACGCCCGCTCACCACCACCGTGGCGCTCAAAGAACAATGCAGGCTCCTATCAGGCGTTGCCTGGCTCGCTGTCGCCATGTTCGCCGTCGGTCGGGCTTGGCAGGCGGACCGGACGGGCCGGCACCACGGTCGAAATGGCGTGTTTGTAGACCATCTGGCTTACGGTGTTCTTCAGCAGCACGACGAACTGGTCGAACGATTCGATCGAGCCCTGCAGTTTGATGCCGTTGACCAGGTAGATGGAAACCGGGACCTTTTCTTTTCTCAAGGTGTTCAAGTAAGGGTCTTGTAGCGAATGCCCTTTTGACATATGCCGCACTCCTGTAAGGATAAATAATAGAAAATCAATAAAATCGATAAATTAGGCCGCCCCTTCGCAAGAATAGACGGCAATCAGCAGGGACTCAGCTCAATATGGAGATGGCCCCAAGGTATTTCAAGGTGCGGGACAGATTGTCGCAGGCCAGGCTGTCAAGCCAGTGTACGCCAGGCCAGCCACGCAACCAGGTGAACTGCCGCTTGGCCAGCTGCCTGGTTGCAATGATACCGCGTTCACGCATCTCATTCTCAGTCAGCTTGCCGTCCAGGTAATCCCAGACTTGCCGATAACCCACTGCCCGTATAGACGGTAGCCCGACGTGCAAGTCACTTCTGGCTCGCAGCGATCGGACCTCGTCAACGAAGCCCTGTTCCAGCATCTGCGAAAATCGTAACGCAATTCGCTGATGCAAAATGTGACGATCTGTAGGAGCAATCGCCAAACTGGCGACAGTATAGGGCAAATGCCCGTCAGCGCCTGCGTCTGCGCCGCGACTTTCCGCGAATTGACGTTGACGATGCGCTGTCATGCTCTCGCCACTCACCCGGTACACCTCCAGCGCCCGGATCAGCCGCTGCGGGTCGTTGGGGTGAATGCGCGCCGCCGACACCGGGTCGACCTCGGCCAGCTGCCGGTGCAGCTCGGCCAGGCCCAGCGCTTCGGCCTGGGCCTCCAGCTCGGTGCGCACCGCGGCATCGGCCGCGGGCATGTCGGCCAGGCCATCGATCAAGGCCTTGTAGTAGAGCATGGTACCGCCGACCAGCAGCGGGATCTTGCCGCGCGCAGTGATCTCGGCCATGGCCTCCAGGGCATCGGTGCGGAACTGCGCGGCCGAATAGCTCTCGGCCGGGTCACGAATGTCGATCAGCCGGTGCGGGTGGGCGGCGAGGATTTCTTTCGACGGTTTGGCCGAACCGATGTCCATGCCGCGGTAGACCAGCGCCGAGTCGACGCTGATCAGCTCGCACGGCAGCACGTTGGTCAGTTCGATGGCGAGGTCGGTCTTGCCGGCCGCCGTCGGGCCCATCAGGAATATTGCAGGGGGCTTGCCACTCATTTCATCGACCGCGCAGGAAAAGTTTGTCCAGGTCGTCCAGGCCCATCTGGGTCCATGTAGGGCGGCCATGGTTGCACTGACCGCTGCGCTCGGTGTTTTCCATGTCACGCAGCAGGGCATTCATCTCGGGAATGGCCAGGCGCCGGTTGGCGCGCACGGCGCCGTGGCAGGCCATGGTCCCGAGCAGCTCGTTGAGGTGCGCCTGGATACGGTCACTGGTGCCGTATTCCATCAGGTCGGCAAGCACATCCTGCACCAGGCGGTTGGCCTCGGCCTGCTTGAGCAAGGCCGGGATCTGGCGGATTGCCAGGGTTTCCGGGCCCAGGCGCTGCAACTCGAAGCCCAGGCGCTGGAACCATTGCGCATGCTCTTCGGCGCAATCGGCTTCGCGCTGGCTCAGGGCCAGGGTTTCCGGCACCAACAGCGGCTGGCCGCTAAGGCCTTCGCTGGCCATGGCCACCTTCAGCCGCTCGTACATGATGCGCTCGTGGGCGGCGTGCATGTCCACCAGCACCAGCCCGACAGCATTCTCAGCCAGGATGTAGATACCCTTGAGCTGGGCCATGGCATAGCCCAGCGGCGGGATGTCGCCCTGGCTTTCGGGTAACGCCGAAGGCGCAGCCACGCCATCGTCCATGGGTTTGTAGAACTCGCGGTAGACCGCCTGCGCTTCGGCTGCTGGCAGCGGCTGGGACGGCCGCGGGCTGTACTGGGACTGATAACCCGCGCCACTGCCACCATTGGAAATGGAAAACTGTGGGGCTCGGGGCTGCTCCAGCACCGGTGAAGCCAGGCGCATTTCACCCTGCGGGCCAAACTCGCCGGCCTGCTGGCCTGTCGGGCGGATCGCCTCAGGCAGAGCAGCAGGCGCGGCCAACTGGTCTTCCGGGCGCACATCGGCCAGGGCACGGTGCAAGGTGCCGTACAGGAAGTCGTGTACCGAGCGCCCCTCGCGGAAACGCACTTCATGCTTGGTCGGGTGCACGTTGACGTCGACGCCGTTGGGCTCCAGCTCCAGGAACAGCACGAACGTCGGGTGCCGGCCATTGAACAGCACGTCACGGTAGGCCTGGCGCACGGCGTGGGCGACCAGCTTGTCGCGCACCGCACGGCCATTGACGAAGAAGTACTGCAGGTCGGCCTGGCTGCGCGAGAACGTCGGCAAACCTACCCAGCCCCAGAGGCGCAGGCCGTTGCGCTCGACATCGATCGGTAGCGCCTGCTCCATGAAGCCCGGGCCGCAGATGGCGCCCACGCGCCGCGCACGGGCGGTTTCGTCGTGGGCTTCGTGCAAGCTGAGGATGCTCTTGCCGTTGTGACGCAGGTGGAAGCCGACATCGAAACGCGCCAGCGCCAGCCGGCGGATCACTTCCTGCAGGTGATCGAACTCGGTTTTCTCGGCCTTGAGGAACTTGCGCCGTGCCGGGGTATTGAAGAACAGGTCGCGGACTTCCACCGAAGTGCCCACCGGGTGCGCCGCCGGCTGCACCCGCGGGAGCATGTCGCGCCCCTCGGTTTCCACCTGCCAGGCTTCGCTGGCACTGGCAGTGCGCGAAGTCAGTGTCAGGCGTGCCACCGAGCTGATCGAGGCCAGGGCCTCGCCACGAAAGCCCAGGCTCAATACGCCTTCAAGGTCTTCCAGCTCACGGATCTTGCTGGTGGCGTGACGGGCCAGGGCCAATGGCAGGTCGTCGGCAGAAATACCGCTGCCATCGTCCCGCACCTTCAGCAGCTTGACGCCGCCCTGCTCCACGTCCACATCGATGCGCCGGGCGCCGGAGTCCAGGCTGTTTTCCAGCAGCTCCTTGGCCACAGACGCTGGCCGCTCGACCACTTCGCCGGCGGCAATCTGGTTGGCCAGCCGCGGGCTGAGCAGCTGAATGCGCGAACCACCACTCATTATTGCGAGGCCAGGGTGGTGGCGGGTACATCGAGGCGCTGGCCAACCTTCAGCTCATCGGTCTTGAGGCTGTTGGTGCTGCGCAGGCTGGCCACGCTGACCTGGTAGCGCACGGCGAGCATCGCCAGGGTTTCGCCAGGGCGCACCGTGTGTTCACGGGGGCCGGCGGCAATCTTGCCGGTGTCACGCAGCCAGGCGATGTAGGTGCCTGGTGGCGGGTTCTGCTGGAAGAACTGACGCACACCGGTATGGATCGAGCGGGCCAGCGCCTGCTGATGGCTGCGCGTGGCCAGCTTGGCCGCCTCGTTGGCGTTGGAGATGAACCCGGTTTCGACCAGGATCGACGGGATATCCGGCGATTTCAGCACCATGAAGCCTGCCTGCTCCACGCGCTGCTTGTGCAGCGAGGTGATGCGGCCCATGTTACCCAGCACCTTTTGCCCGACGTTCAGGCTGGAGCTGAGCGTGGCGGTCATCGACAGGTCGAGCAGCACGCCCGCAAGCATGCGGTCCTTGTCGTCGAGGCTGACGTTGCCGGCACCACCGATCAAGTCGGAACGGTTTTCCGTGTCTGCCAGCCAGCGCGCTGTCTCGGAGGTGGCCCCGCGGTCGGACAGGGCGAACACCGAAGCACCAAATGCAGCTTTGGATGGCGCAGCGTCGGCGTGGATCGAAACGAACAGGTCGGCGCCCTTCTTACGGGCAATCTCGGTGCGTTTGCGCAGCGGGATGAAGTAGTCACCGGTACGGGTCAGCTCGGCGCGGAAGCCCTTTTCGCTGTTGATCTGGCGCTGCAGCTCCTGGGCAATCTGCAGCACGATGTCTTTTTCATGCTGGCCGCGCGAGCCGGACGCCCCCGGGTCTTCACCACCGTGACCGGCATCGATGGCGACAACGATGTCACGCTTGCCGCTTGGCACCGGTGGCAGCTTGATGGCTGGCTGGGCCGGCGACACAGGCACGGCAGGCGTGGTCGCGGGCGTTTGCACCGGGGCCGGCGCCGGAGCAGGCGCAGTGGCCGCGATGGCATCGGCCTCCTGATCGTACAGGTCGACCACCAGGCGGTTGCCGTACTGGGCGTTGGGCGCCAGGGTGAAGCTTTTCGGGGTGACCGACTTTTTCAGGTCGACCACCACGCGCAGGTCGGTCGGCGTACGCTGTGCAGAACGCACGCTGCTGATCGGCGTGTTGGAGGTGGCCACGTTCAGCGGCGCGGCCAAGGTCGCACCATTGATGTCGATGACCAGGCGATCGGGCGCGCTCAAGGTGAAGACGCTGTGCTGCACGGGGCCAGACAGGTCGAAGACCAGCCGCGTGTTGTCTGGCGCGCGCCACAGGCGCATGCTCTTGACTTGAGTGACGGCCAGAGCGTCAACGGTCACCGTTGTCAGCAGCAGCCCAACGATGGCGACCAGTGCGCGTATGCGCATACCTACCCCACTTACTGTTTATAGTGTTCGGCCAGTGCCACGCACCAGGCCTCGCCGCGAGCCCCCTGCGGCGAAAGGTTCAGCGAGCGTCCGCCCGCTTGGGGGCTTATGGTAATGGTCAGGTCAGGCTTTGGCAAAACGCCCGCACCGTTTTGTGGCCACTCGAACAGGCACAACGGGTCGCCCTCGAAATAGTCACGAATGCCCATGTACTCCAGCTCCTCCGGATCGACCAGGCGATACAGGTCGAAGTGAAAAGCTCGGACCTCGCCAATCTCGTAGGGTTCGACCACGGTGAAGGTCGGGCTTTTCACTGCACCAGTATGGCCCAGGCCGCGGATCAGGCCACGCGACAGCGTGGTTTTGCCTGCCCCCAGGTCGCCTTCAAGAAAAATCACACCGCGACCGCCGGTCACCTCGGCCATTTTTGCACCGAAGGCAACCGTGGCCGCTTCATCGGCCAGAAACAGATTTAAGCCAGACACGCAGAATGCTCCTCCAACAACTCACGAATGACCGGCGCCAGATCACTGGCTGCCAGGCCTCTACCTTTTACCCCCAGGCGCTCACCGGCACAGGCGTGCAGCCAGGTGCCCAGGCAGCCCGCATTCCAGGCGTCCAGCCCCTGGGCCAATAGTGCCGCCAGCACGCCCGTCAGCACATCGCCCAGGCCGGCGCCGGCCATCGCTGGGTGGCCGCGCTCGCACAGCATCAACTGGCCGCCCGGGTCTGCCACCAGCGTACCCGCGCCCTTGAGCACGCAGACACTGTTGTAACGGCGCGCCAGCTTACGTGCCGCCCCCGGGCGGTCGGCCTGCACCGCCTCGGTGGAAATGCCCAGCAGCCGCGCCGCCTCGCCCGGGTGCGGGGTAAGGATGCTGCCACTGGGCAGGGCCAACGGGGTACGCGCCAGCAGGTTCAGGGCATCGGCGTCCCACACCTGCGGCCGCTCGGCGTTGGCCACTACCGACAACAGGCTACGGCCCCACGCCGCCTGCCCAAGGCCGGGGCCTACCACCAGCACCGTGGCGCGTTCGAGCACGCCCATCAGCTGGTTGGCCGAACTGGCGCCCAGGCACATGACCTCTGGCAACCGCGCCAGGCTGGCGGCCACGTGCTCGGGCCGGGTTGCCACGCTGACCAGCCCGGCACCGCAACGCAGGGCGGCTTCGGCGCTGAGCAGCACAGCGCCACCGGTGCCGAGGTCGCCACCGACCACCAGCACATGGCCAAAGTCGCCTTTATGGGCCTGCGCATGCCGTGCCGGCAGGTGCGCGACGGTCACGCTGCTGAGCAGTTGCGGGGCATTGCCGGGGTGTTTGGTCTGCGGCATAGGTCAAAGGCTCCAATGTCTGGCAGAATTATACGCACCTGAGCCCGTATTGCCTTGCCCATCCATGTCCGCCTCAACGCCTGACCTCGCCCAACTGGCCCAATCGATCAAGATCTGGGGCCAGGAACTCGGTTTTGCCCACGTTGGCATCGCCGGGGTCGACCTTGGCGAACACGAACACCACCTGCAACGCTGGCTCGACGCCGGCTACCAGGGCGAAATGGAGTACCTGGGCGCCCACGGCAGCAAACGCTCGCACCCCGACCAGTTGATCCCCGGTACGGTGCGCGTGGTCTCGCTGCGCATGGACTACCTGCCCGGCGACACGCAAATGGCCCAACGCCTGGCGCAGCCAGAAAAAGCCTATGTGTCGCGCTACGCCCTGGGCCGCGACTACCACAAGCTGGTGCGCAAGCGCGTGCAGTTCCTGGCTGACCGTATTCAGGAAGCCATCGGCCCGTTCGGTTACCGCGCCTTCGTCGACAGTGCCCCGGTGCTGGAAAAGGCCTTGGCCGAGCAGGCCGGGCTGGGCTGGATCGGCAAGAACACCCTGCTGCTCAACCGCAAGGCCGGCAGCTATTTCTTTCTGGCCGAACTGTTTGTCGATCTGCCGTTGCCGGTGGACGACGCCACCACCAGCGAGCACTGCGGGCGTTGCACCGCTTGCCTGGACATCTGCCCGACACAGGCGTTTGTCGGGCCTTATGTGTTGGACGCGCGGCGCTGCATCTCGTACCTGACCATCGAATTGCGCGGCCCGATCCCCGTCGAATTGCGCTCAATGATGGGCAACCGGGTGTTTGGCTGTGATGACTGCCAGATCGTCTGCCCGTGGAACCGCTTCGCCAAACACAGCCAGGAGCAGGACTTCCAGCCACGGCACGGGCTGGAGAATGCCGAGCTGGCCGAGATGTTCCTGTGGGATGAGCGCACGTTCCTGCGCAAGACCGAAGGCGGGCCGTTGCGCCGGGCGGGGTATGAGCGCTGGCTGCGCAACCTGGCGGTGGGGTTGGGCAATGCGCCGTCGACCATTCCGGTGATCGAGGCGCTGAAGGCACGGCGCGAGGATGCGTCGGAGCTGGTGCGCGAGCATGTGGAGTGGGCGCTGGCCAGGCATGGCATTCAATAGCTGGGGCCGCTGTGCGCCCCAATCGCCGGCAAGCCAGCTCCCACAGGGTTTCCACTGGCCTCGGGCCTGATGCAGTACCTGTGGGAGCTGGCTTGCCGGCGATTGGGCTGCAAAGCAGCCCACCCATTCACTGCTGGTCGTTGTAATGAAACTTGGGCATTTCCCAGTGGAAACGAATCGCCAGCAAGCGCACCAAAAACCCGCCAAACAAGGTCAGCAGCATGGCCTGCTCCGCCGGCACCTTGAAATACACGCAGCCCAGATAAAACCACGCGGCCGCGAACGACACGCTGGCGTACAGCTCACGGCGGAATACCAGTGGGATGTCGTTGCAGAAAATATCGCGCAAGATCCCGCCAAACACGCCGGTGATCACCCCGCTGATCGATGCCACCAGCATGCCCTGCCCCATCTCCAGCGCGGTCATGCAGCCAATCAGGGTAAACGCCACCAACCCCAGGGCATCCAGCACCAGGAACAGTGAGCGCAGGCGGCGCATCATCGGCGCGATGAAAATGGTCAGCAGCGCGGCAAAACTGGTGAGCACCAGGTACTCCGGGTGCTTCACCCAGGTCAGCGGGTAGTGCCCGAGCAGCACGTCGCGCACCGAGCCGCCGCCCAGGGCGGTGACACAGGCGATCAGCACCACGCCGAACCAGTCCATGCCGCGACGCCCGGCAGACAGCGCGCCAGTCATGGCTTCGGCGGTGATGGCGATGAGGTAGAGCATCAACAACATGGTGCGGGTCCGTGCGAGAAAGGCGCGCAGTCTAACCAGTTGCCCAAGGCACCAAAAGGGGGCGCAGATACAATATCTGCGCCGTTTCGGCTCATACCTTGATGAAGTGCTCGCGATAATGGCGCAGCTCGGCGATCGATTCGCGAATGTCGTCCAGTGCCAGGTGAGTATTGCCCTTCTTGAAGCTGTCACGCACGTCCGGTGCCCAGCGCGCAGCCAGTTCCTTCAAGGTGGAGACATCCAGGTTGCGATAGTGGAAGTAGTTTTCCAGGTTGCGCATGTGGCGGTACAGGAAGCGGCGGTCCTGGCAGATGCTGTTGCCGCAGATCGGCGACTTGCCCTTTGGCACCCATTGTTCGAGGAAGGCGATGGTCTGTGCCTCGGCTTCGGCCATGCCGACCTTGCTTTCACGCACGCGCTGGGTCAGGCCGGAAGCGCCATGGGTGCGGGTGTTCCACTCATCCATGCGCGCCAGCACTTCGTCACTGTGGTGAATGGCGATCACCGGGCCTTCGGCCAGGGTGTTCAGCTGGCTGTCAGTGACGATGGTCGCCATTTCGATGATGACGTCGCTGTCCGGATCTAGGCCGGTCATTTCCAGGTCGATCCAGATCAGGTTCTGTGGGTTTTGCATGCAGGCACTCCTCATATAGGCCCTCATAGTAGCCTAGGCTCTGCGTGAAAAGCCCGGCGTGCTAAACTGCCTGCCGTTTTCAATGCCCCGTCCGGGCCACTCTCACGGTACTTTCATGGCCAAACGCCAGCTCAATCGCCGCCAGAACTGGCGGATCGAAAAAATCCAGGGTGAGCGCGCCGCTCGCGCCGCCAAACGCGAGCAGCACGCGCTGCAGGAACTGGAAGGTGGTGACCTGGGGCCGGAGCAGTTGGGCCTGGTCATTGCACACTTCGGCGTGCAGGTAGAGGTTGAAGCCCAGGAAGGCGAAACAGCGGGCCAGGTGTTCCGTTGCCACTTGCGCGCCAACCTGCCAGCGCTGGTTACCGGCGACCGTGTAGTGTGGCGCGCGGGTAACCAGGGCATCGGCGTAATTGTCGCGCAAATGCCGCGCAGCACCGAACTGTGCCGGCCGAACAACCATGGCCAGTTGAAGCCGGTGGCCGCCAACGTCGACCTGATCGTGATCGTCTTCGCACCGGCCCCGGAGCCGCACCCGAACCTGATCGACCGCTATCTGGTAGCAGCCGAGCACGCCGGCCTGCGCCCACTGCTGCTGCTGAACAAAGCCGACCTGATCAACGACGAAAACGGCCCTGGCCTGCATGCGCTGCTGGAGGTCTACCGCGAACTGGGCTACCCGCTGCTGGAAGTTTCGGCGCACCACGGTGACGGCATGCAACGCCTGCAGCAACAGCTGGACGGCCACATCAGCGTGTTCGTCGGCCAGTCGGGGGTGGGCAAGTCGTCGCTGGTCAACAGCTTGCTGCCAGACGCCGGCACCCGCGTCGGCGACCTGTCGGAGTGGTCGGGCCAGGGCACGCACACCACCACCACAGCGCGCCTGTACCACTTCCCCAATGGCGGCGACCTGATCGACTCGCCGGGCATTCGCGAGTTCGGCCTGGGCCACGTCAGCCGCGATGACGTGGAAGACGGCTTCATCGAGTTCCGCGACCTGTTCGGCACCTGCCGCTTCCGCGACTGCAAGCATGATCGCGAACCCGGCTGTGCATTGCTCAAGGCATTGGAAGATGGCCGGATCAAGCCGCAACGCATGAACAGTTACCGTTCGATCATCGCCAGCCTGACGGAAGACAGCTACTGATCGGTTTGGCATTTGTGTTGCCTGAGAGATCGAGCGCCGCCCGCGCGGCGCTTCGCGGCACAAGGCCGCTCCCACATCTATTTCAGGCCAGTCACTCCTGTGAGGTCACCGCCGTGCGCCTTGTTTGTTCCCCTCAATATTGAAGGTGTCGCCTGAGCTTTTCTGCAATCTTCAGCCATGCACCCAGGGGGCGAGTGTGGAGGAAGCAGGAATAACTGGCCCGAAACAGATGTGGGAGCGGCCTTGTGCCGCGAAGCGCCGCGCGGGCGGCGCTCTGACTCACAGGCGCTACAAGTATCAAGGCGAACACCCCGAAGGGCTTACTGTTCCTTAGCCTCATCCATCTTCAAAGTCCCATCCTCGAAGATGTTCAGCTTCTGGCGCAGCTCACGCGGCTGCATCGGCGCCTGATCAGCCCCGGCCGCCGGGGCTGCTGGCGCAGCGGGTGCCGCAGCCCCCGGCGCACCACCACTGGCCGGCGGTGCAGCAGGCTCGTTGGCCGGCGCCTCCGGCGTACCCTGCTCACCCTCGATGTTGCGCTGGGCCTTCTTGGTCAACACGATGATGTCGATGCGGCGGTTTACCGGGTTGAACGGGTTCTTGCGGTCGAACAGCGACGACGAGGCGTAACCCACCACTCTCGCTACCTGGCCATCCGGGTAACCACCCGCTACCAGCGCACGGCGCGCGGCGTTCGCACGGTTGGCCGACAGCTCCCAGTTGCCGAACTCGCCCGTGCCGGCATAGGGCTTGGCATCGGTGTGGCCGCTGACGCTGATCTTGTTCGGCACGGCCTTGATGGTGTCGGCCATGGCCAGCAGGATGTCCTCGAAGTACGGCTGCAGGCGCGCACTGCCAATGTCGAACATCGGCCGGTTCTCGGCATCCATGATCTGGATACGCAAGCCGTCCTGAGTGATCTCGAACAGGATCTGGTCCTTGAACTTCTGCAGTTGCGGGTTCTCTTCCACCTTGTTCTGCAACTCTTGCAGCAACAACTCCAGGCGCTCGCGCTCGACCTGTTCGGCCATGGTCTCGACCTGGTCCTTGTTCAGCTGCGTGGGGGACTGCTGCGTCGGCTCGGTCTTCACTTCCGGATTGATGGTTTTATCTGGCGACATCTCCGGCGAACCGCCCAGGTCGATGACATAAGGCGTGCCACTCTCGGAAAAACCGATCGGGTCCTGGAAGTAACCGGCAATAGCGATCTTCTGCTCTGGTGTGGCCGTGGACATCAGCCACAGCACCAGGAAGAACGCCATCATCGCCGTGGCGAAGTCGGCGAAGGCGATTTTCCAGGCGCCGCCGTGGTGGCCGCCGCCAAAGCGCTTTACGCGCTTGACGATAATGGGCTGATTGTTCTCCATGACTCAGCGACCGCGAACCGCTTGTTCCAGCTCGGCGAAGCTTGGGCGGTGCTTGGGGTACAGCACCTTGCGCCCGAACTCGACCGCCAGCGAAGGCGGCATGCCCGAAGCCGAGGCCACCAGCGAGGCCTTGATCGATTCGTACAGGTTCAGCTCCTCCTTGGCATCATGCTCCAGGCACTTGGCCAGCGGGCCGAAGAAGCCGTAGGCCGCCAGGATACCGAAGAAGGTGCCGACCAGTGCCGCACCCACGTGCATGCCGATGGCCGCCTGGTCACCCTCGCCCAGCGATGCCATGGTCACCACGATACCCAGCACCGCCGCGACGATACCGAAGCCGGGCATGCCGTCGGCAATGCCGGTCACCGCATGGGACGGGTGCTCAAGCTCTTCCTTCATGCTCAGCAGTTCCATGTCGAACAGGCCTTCGAGCTCGTGCGGGGCCATGTTGCCGGTGGACATGATGCGCAGGTAGTCGCAGACGAACGCGGTCATGCGCTCATCGGCCAGTACCGTCGGGTACTTGGCGAAGATCGGGCTGGCTGCAGCGTCTTCGATGTCGGCCTCGATGGCCATCATGCCTTCGCGACGGCTCTTGTTGAGGATCTCGTACACCAGGCCCAGCACTTCCAGGTAAAAGGCATGACTGAAGCGCGAGCCGAACATTTTCATCGACTTCTTGATGACGTGCATGGTCATGTAGCCAGGGTTGGCCTGCAGGAATGCACCGAAGGCCGCACCGCCGATAATCAGTACTTCGAACGGCTGGATCAGCGCCGCGATCTTGCCGTGGGAAAGCACGTAGCCGCCGAGCACGCTCGCGAATACGACGATGATGCCGATAATTTTAGCCATAGGTTCAAAGCACTTGCTGTCGTGGTCAGGGGATGAGACGAGAGCTTTAAAACTCTTCTTCTACTTATCGGCAGAACTGCGCCAGACTATAGCCACATAATGCGAAAAGCCAGTTCGGACTGATGTCAAAATGCCAATTGAAACCAAGGTGCCCGCTCAGGCTCCGCGTACGCTAGAGGCCTGGGTCAAGCTGCTCGAGAGTGTTCGCATTCCCGTTCCGAAGCACAGCTACGACCGGGTCATGGCCGCCATCCACGATAGCCGCCGCTCGCTGCGTGACATCGCCGAACTGATGCAGGATAGCCCGGCCCTGGTGCTGTCGGTGATGCGCGAAGCCAATCACCCCACCAATGCCAGCCTGGCCGAGCCGGCCGAAAGCCTGGAGGTTGCCCTCAACCGCCTGGGCCTGGAGCGCAGCGAACAGCTGCTCAAGCGCCTGCCAGCGTTGCCCGCCGACGAAATTCCGCCGGTACTCAGCCAGTTCCAGCTGATCAGCCAGCATGCCTCGCAGCAGGCCAGCGGCCTGTTCGCCAGCCGCCTGGCGCGGCTGTGGCAGGAGATTCACTGGGGCAGCCTGCTGTTCCTGTCGCCACTCTGGCCACTGGCGCTCGCCTACCCCAAGCTGCTCGATACCTGGGAATTGCGGGTTATCCACAAGGGTGAAGATGCCGCCCAGGTCGAGGAAGAACTGTTTGGCGTGCGCATCATGGCGCTGTGCCAGACCATGGCCGAGTACTGGCGCCTGCCGCAATGGGTCACCCAGGGTTACCGCCTGCTGCTGGAAGAGCGCGAGCAACTGGCCCAGGTGCTGAGCATCGCCCGTGACGAAGACCTGCTCAGCCAGCAACACCGCCTGGATGCCGAGCCCGGCCTGCGCCGCTGGTTCAACCAGCCGGCCAATACCGTGCTACTGGCCAACAACCTGGCCCTGGCGGCGCAGGTTGGCTGGGACAACCCGCACTTGCTGCGCTGGCAACTGCTGACCGCACTGTACCTGCAGACTTCGCTGGAAGATGTGCAGCAACAGATGCACCAGCAGGCTGCGGCCAGCGCCCGTCGCCATGCCCGACATGCCCTGTTCCACCCGGCCGAGGCGTTGATCTGGCCGTGGCACCAACGCCGCCCGCACCCGGACATGCTGGCCCCGCCGCCCCCCAGCAGCGATGAGCTGGCACGCTGGCGCACGCTGTGCCAGGACCTGCTGGCGCAACCCAGCCCGTTCACCAACACCGTGCACCTGGCTACCCAGGCCCGTGAGGCCCTGCTGGCCTGCGGCATGCAACGCATCATGCTGCTGAGCCTGGACAAGGCCAGTGACTACCTGCGCGTGCAGCAGGTCGCCGGCCTGCCCAAGGAAGCCGGAGCCCTGGCCCTGCAGGTGTCGCAGAACAAACTGCTGCAAAAGCTGCTGAGCCAGGCCGGGCAACTGCGCATCACCCCGGAAAACCACAGCCAGTTTTCGGCCCTGCTGCCCGCCCCGCTCCGCGCGCTGTTCCGCAGCGAACATGTGCTGCTACGCTCGCTGGCAGTGAACGACCAGGTGCTGATGGTGCTGGTGGCCGACCAGGGCTGCCGGCCGTTGGCCGAAATCAGCGTGCAGGCTTTCGGCAAGACCGCGCAGTGCATCGAGCGGGCCCTGTCAGTGTTTGCCAACCGCAAGGGCTGAGCCTTGCGCTACAATCGCCCCTCTTTCCACACTGGAGACCGTGGATGACTGACTTTTCCGGCCTGCCGCTGGTGATCGAAGCCGCAGACCTGCTGCCACGCCTGGATTCACCGCAGCTGATCCTGGTCGATCTGAGCAGTGCCAACCGCTATGTCAGCGGGCATATCCCCGGCGCGCACTTTGTCGAAGGCAAGCGTACCCAGCTCGGCCAGCCACCCGCCCCCGGCCTGCTGCCGGCCCTGGGCGAGCTGGAAAAACTGTTCAGCGAACTCGGCCACCGCGATGATGCTGTGTACGTGGTCTACGACGATGAAGGGGGCGGCTGGGCCGGGCGCTTCATCTGGCTGCTCGACGTGATCGGCCACAAGCACTATCACTACCTCAATGGCGGCATCCAGGCCTGGCCGGCCGACAAGCTGGCCACCGAAGCTCCTGCCAGCGGCAGCGCCCCGGTGCACCTGCACATCGACAGCGCCCCCACGGCCACCCGCGAGTACCTGCAAAGCCGCCTGGGCGCCGATGACCTGGTCATCTGGGACGCCCGTGGCCCGCAGGAATTCAACGGCGAGAAAGTGCTGGCAGCCAAAGGCGGCCACATCCCCGGCGCAGTCAACTTCGAGTGGACCGCCGGCATGGACCTCAACGACCACCTGCGCATTCGCCAGGACATCGCCGAAGTCCTGCAGAAACTGGGCATCACCCCCGACAAGGAAGTGATCACCCACTGCCAGACCCATCGCCGCTCCGGTTTCACTTACCTGGTGGCCAAAGCCCTCGGCTACCCACGCGTCAAGGCCTACGCCGGCTCGTGGAGCGAATGGGGCAACCACCCGGACACGCCTGTAGAAGTCTAAGGAACCCGCATGAAATCCCGTCTGTTCATCATCAGCCAGTACCTGCTGCCGCACCACCTGCTGTCGCGGCTGGCCGGCTGCGTCGCCGAGTGCCGTGTGCGCTGGTTCAAGAATGCCTTCACCGCCTGGTTCGCCAAGCGCTACCAGGTGAACATGAGCGAAGCACTGGTCGAAGACCTGAGCGCCTATGAACACTTCAACGCGTTCTTCACTCGCGCGCTGAAGCCAGGTGCCCGCCCGCTGGACGAAACCCCGGGCGCCATCCTGTGCCCCGCCGACGGTGCCGTCAGCCAGCTCGGCCCGATCGAGCACGGCCGCATCTTCCAGGCCAAAGGCCACGGCTACAGCGCGCAGGAACTGCTGGGCGGTGACCCGGCCATGGCTGCGCCGTTCATGGGCGGCGAATTCGCCACCATCTACCTGTCGCCCAAGGACTACCACCGCGTGCACATGCCGCTGGCCGGTACCCTGCGTGAAATGGTCTACGTGCCGGGCCGGCTTTTCTCGGTCAACCAGACCACTGCAGAGAACGTCCCCGAGCTGTTCGCCCGTAACGAGCGCGTGGTCTGCCTGTTTGATACCGAGCGCGGGCCGATGGCCGTGGTGCTGGTGGGTGCGATGATCGTTGCTTCGATCGAGACCGTGTGGGCCGGCCTGGTGACGCCGCCCAAGCGTGAGCTGAAGACCTTCCGTTACGACGAAGCCAGCCGTACGCCGATCCACCTGGAGAAAGGTGCCGAGCTGGGCCGTTTCAAGCTGGGTTCGACGGCTATCGTGCTGTTCGGACCGGAGCAGGTGAAGTGGGCCGAGAGCCTGGGTGCCGGGTCTGCGGTGCGCATGGGGCAGCAGCTGGCGGCGCCTGTGCAGGTTTAATTGCCTGATAGAACCTTGGGGCTGCTCTGCAGCCCAATCGCGACACAAGGCCGCTCCTACAGGAGATATGCGATTTCCTGTAGGAGCGGCCTTGTGTCGCGATGGGCTGCGAAGCAGCCCCGAATTCTCGAATCAGCCGCGCGCGTCGCGGTCACGCAGGCCCAGCAGGTACAGCACGCCATCCAGCCCCAGGGTGGAAATCGCCTGCTTGGCCGACTGACGCACCAGCGGCTTGGCACGGAACGCCACACCCAGGCCGGCCAGCGACAGCATCGGCAGGTCGTTGGCACCATCACCTACGGCAATGGTCTGTTCCAGCTGCAAGCCTTCTTCGCTGGCCAGCTTCTGCAACAGTTCGGCCTTGCGCTGGGCGTCGACGATCGGCTCTACCGCCACGCCGGTCACCTTGCCATCGACCACTTCCAGCTCGTTGGCGAACACGTAGTCGATACCCAGGCGCGCCTGCACCTGGCGGGCAAAATAGGTAAAGCCACCCGACAGGATCGCGGTCTTGTAACCCAGGCGCTTGAGTTCGGCGAACAGGTTTTCGGCGCCCTCGGTCAGGCGCAGCGAGGCGCCGATCTGGTCCAGCACGCCTACGTCCAGGCCCTTGAGCAGCGCCATGCGCTCCTTGAAGCTGGCGCGGAAGTCCAGCTCGCCACGCATCGCACGCTCGGTGATCGCCGCCACCTGCTCACCCACGCCAGCCGCCTTGGCCAGCTCGTCGATGACTTCGGCCTCGATCAGCGTCGAGTCCATGTCGAACACCGCCAAGCGGCGGTTGCGGCGGAACAGGTCGTCCTTCTGGAAGGCAATGTCCACGCTCAGTTCTTCAGCCAAGGCGAAGAAATCGGCACGCAGCGCCTGGGCATCGCTTGGCAGGCCACGCACGGAGATCTCGACCGCCGCCTTGCCCTTGTCGATTTCGGCGTCCAGCGCCACCCGGGCCGACAGCCGCTCGATACGCTCGATGGTCAGGCCATACTGGCTGATCACCGCACTCACCCGCTGCAGTTGCTCAGGGGTGATCTTGCGGCTCAGCAGGGTGACGATATGGCGCGCCTCGCCGTGGCCATCAGCCCAGTGATGGTAGTCTGCCTCGGAAATCGGCGTATAACGGGCCTGCAGGTTCAGTTCGTGGGCCTTGGCCTGCACGCTTTGCAGCAGCGCGGTGGCCACTTCGTTGTCCGGGATATCGACCAGGATGCCGAACGACAAGGTGCCGTGCATGACCGCCAGGCCAATGTCGAGGATACTCACACCGCCCTGCAGCAGGACGCCGGTGATAGCCGCAGTGAGACCGGGACGGTCCTCACCGGTGATGTTGATCAGGACGATTTCGCGCACAACCTGGCTCCGACTTCGATGAAAAATGCGCATTCTACCGATTTTCCATGACCATCGGGCGCCAACGATACTTTGCCGACAAAACCCGGGTCGCTATACTCCCCCCACTTTCTTGCCATTAAGAGCCGAGCTCAGTGAACCGGCCCACGCCCGTCAAACCAGACAACTTCTTCCTGATGATCTATCGTGCCCTGAGTCAACGTCGCGTGCCGCTGGCACTGCGCATCGCCTGCACCAACATCTTCCTGGTGGCGCTGGCACTGGTCATCTATGCCTGTGTGATGGGCCTGCAGTTCAAGCAGGCCATGCACGAGCAGGCCGATGCCCTGGGGCAGAGCCTGACCACCCAGACCGCCACCTCGGCGACCGAGCTGCTGGTGTCCAACGACATCCTCAGCCTCAACGTGCTGCTGGGCAACCTGGTGAAAAACCCGCTGGTGGCCCATGCGGCGATCTACAGCGTGGACAACCGCATCCTCGCCGAGGCTGGCCAGCGGCCGCGCAACAGCCTGCTGGGCGAGGCTGAAGGCCTGTACCAGACCAAGATCACCTTCCAGGACGTGACCGCCGGGCAATTGCGCATCAGCCTGGACATGAGCCAGTTCCAGCAGCCAATGCTGATCAGCCTGCAGAGCATGGGCATCCTCGCCGCCATCCTGCTGGCGCTGGCCTTGGCCCTCAGCTTGCGTCAGGGCCGCTATATCACCCTGCCGCTGCTGCAACTGCGGGTATGGCTGCGCGACCCGCAGTACTACACCCCGGCCACCGACCGCCAGGACGAGATCGGCGACATTGCCCGCCAGCTGCATGCACGCCTGGCACCACCGCCGCCACCGGAACCGGAGCCCGAGGAAGACGGCGACGCGCCATTCGACGACTTGCACGAAGCCGCCCCGGCCGCCAAGGCCGCGCCGCGTGCCAAGGTGGCCGCGCTGGAAGACGAGCATGACGACGAAGCCTTCGCCGGCCTGCTGGACGACGACAGCGCCCCGAAAGCCGCCGCCGTGGCCGAGCCCGACGAACCGCAATACAGCGCCATCCTTGCCGTACAACTGGGCTCGCAGGAGCAGCTGCGCCGCCTGCCGCGCACGCGCCTGGCCGAGCTGACCGAGCGTTACCGCGACTGCCTGGAGCACGCGGCCTCGCTTTACGACGGCGAAACACACACGCTCAACGACGGCAGCACGCTCGTGCTGTTCCACAGCCGCGAGTGTGGCGAGGACTACCTGACCAACGCCATTTGCTGCGGTGAGTTGTTGCGAGCCCTGGGCCATGCCCTGCAGATCGAAGTCGCCGACAGCGGCATCACCTTGCAGCTGCAACTGGGCCTGGTGCTGGGCAACGACCTGCATGGGCTGGAACTGGTCGACCTGCTGATGGCCGAGAAGGCCCAGGATGCCCTGGCGCTGTCGCAACACAGCCGCAACCTGTTGCTGGTGGAGCGGCAGATCAGCGATGACGCGCTGATTCGCCAGCGCGCGCGCATTCGCCCGATTGCCAGCCCGGAGGGTGCTTGCTGTGTGGAGCGCTTGATGGAGCCGTATCCGTCGATGCTGGAGCGCCAGTTGGCGCGAATGCACGAGCGCCGGGCCTGACAGGCATACGCTGCCCCTGTAGGAGCGGCCTTGTGTCGCGATGTGCTGCGGCAGCAGCCCCAGGGTTCATTGCTGCGGCACATATCTTTGGGGCTGCTGCGCAGCCCATCGCGACGCAAGGCCGCTCCTACAGAGACCGTGCCAGGCTTCAGACTGGCTTATTGCAGATGCAAAAAAGCCCGCAACGATGCGGGCTTTTTTGTGGCGGTTCGATCAGAACCGATAAACTTCCATGTCGGTACGAATCGGCGAGGCCATCGGGATCTTGGACTTCTCCGGTGCCTTCTTCACCTGTACCGGCGCAGCAGGCTTTTTAGGCGACTCCTCGGCAATTGCCGGCTGGTTGGCCAGCGGCTTCACCGCAGTGCTCAGCTGTTCGGCCAGTTTCTGCAGCAATTGGCCCTGAGCCTGAACCTGTGACGACTCGCTGCCCTCGTGCGGCTGCTCGAGGTGAACGATACGATTGTCCCGCACACGGCCGCGGCGGTCCAGCAAGCGCCACTGGGCATCCAGGATGGCTGGCTGGTCCTTGCCCGAGTCCAGGCGAGTGATAGACAGCAGCACTTGCACGTCCGGGCTGAAACCGGTGGTTGCCGGGGCCAGTACCACACGCTGGCTGTCCAGGCGCCACGCCAATTGACGCACCAGCAGCTGGTCAATGTCCGACGAAAGGCTACCCGCCCAACGACCGTCGGTCGCCGCGCTCAGGCTGCCATCGGCCTGACGTTGCAGGAACGTCTCGCGCTGCAGGTAATCGGCCACCGAGACCGGGCCGAGCACCACGGCCATGCCCGCACTCTGCGAAGGCTGGCCAGGATCACCGCTGTCGAGCTGGTACAAGGCGACCGGCTGATGCATGGTGCACCCGCCAAGGCCCAGCAGGCCAGTCATCAACAGCGCAAATGGAAGGCGCAGAAATTTCATCATCCCATCCAGGCGGTCGCCTACAGGCACACCGCAGTGATACATAAAAATTCAAACGGGCACACGGCCACGCCGGCACCGCAAGGGCCATATCATCCGCGAAATAACCGTCCGACTCCAGTGTTTCTGCCCGGAACGGCGCTGAAATTGCCGTTCCAGACATTTCTACCGGTTACGCCGGCACTTCCACCTGCAAGCTATCGACACGCTGGAAGCCGCGTGGCAGCTTGCTACCGCGCCGTCCGCGCTCGCCCTTGTAATGCTCCAGATCGTCCGCCTTCAAAGACAGGGTACGCTTGCCAGCCTGCAAAACAAGGGTCGCGCCCTCGGGAATGACTGCCAGATCGGTAACATATTCTTCACGGCTGGCCACCCGGTCGCCCGGCACACCGATGATCTTGTTGCCCTTGCCTTTACCCAGCTGTGGCAAGTCGCTGACCTTGAACACCAGCAGTCGGCCTTCGGTGGTGACGGCCGCCAGCCAGTCCTGCTCACGGTTGGCCACCGGGCGCGGGGTCATGACCTTGGCGCCGTTGGGCAGGCTGAGCAAGCCCTTGCCGGCCTTGTTCTTGGCCTGCAGGTCTTCACCCTTGACCACGAAGCCGTAGCCGGCATCCGAAGCCACCACGTACAGCGCATCGTCCTCGGGCAGCAGCACACAATCGAAGGTGGCCCCAGGCGGAGGCGTCAGGCGCCCCGTCAGCGGCTCACCCTGGCCACGCGCCGAAGGCAGGCTGTGGGCGGCAAGCGAGTAGCTGCGCCCGGTCGAGTCGATCAGCACGGCAAACTGGTTGGAACGCCCGGCCGCAGCGGCCTTGAAGCCGTCGCCTGCCTTGTACGACAGGCCGGTCGCGTCAATGTCGTGGCCCTTGGCACAGCGTATCCAGCCTTTTTCCGACAGCACCACAGTAACCGGCTCGGTCGGCATCAGCTCGTTTTCCGAAAGGGCCTTGGCTTCGGCGCGCTCGACGATTGGCGAGCGGCGGTCGTCGCCATAGGTTTCGGCATCCTTGATCAGCTCGCTGCGCACCAGCTTGCGCAGCTTGGCCTCGCTACCCAGCAGCGCCTGCAGCTTGGCCTGCTCCTTGAGCAGCTCGTCCTGCTCGCCACGGATCTTCATCTCTTCCAGGCGCGCCAGTTGCCGCAGGCGGGTCTCGAGGATGTAGTCGGCCTGGATTTCGGTCAGGTCGAAGCGCGCGATCAGCGCCTGCTTGGGGTGTTCCTCGGTGCGGATGATGTGGATCACTTCATCCAGGTTGAGGAACGCGGTGAGCAAACCGTCCAACAGGTGCAGGCGCTTCTCGACCTTGTCCAGGCGGTGCTGCAGCCGGCGACGAACGGTGTTGGTGCGGAACTCCAGCCACTCCACCAGGATCGTGCGCAGGTTCTTCAGCTGCGGCCGGCCGTCGAGGCCGATGATGTTGACGTTGACCCGGTAGCTGCTTTCCAGGTCGGTGGTGGCGAACAGGTGCTGCATCAGTTCGTCGGCATCCACGCGGTTGGAGCGCGGGATGATCACGATGCGGCACGGGTTCTCATGGTCCGACTCGTCGCGCAGGTCGGCCACCATCGGCAGCTTCTTGGCCTGCATTTGCGCCGCGATCTGCTCCAGCACCTTGGCCCCGGAGACCTGGTGTGGCAACGCGGTAACCACGATGTCGCCATCCTCGACGCGGTACACGGCGCGCATGCGGATCGAGCCGCGGCCGCTTTCGTACATCTTGAGGATTTCAGCCCGCGGCGTAACGATCTCGGCCTCGGTCGGGTAATCCGGGCCTTGAATGTGCTCGCACAACTGCTCGATGGTGGCCTTGGGCTCGTCGAGCAGGCGCACGCAGGCGCTGGCTACTTCACGCAGGTTGTGTGGCGGTACGTCGGTGGCCATGCCCACGGCGATACCGGTGGTGCCGTTGAGCAGGATGTTGGGCAGGCGCGCCGGCAACACGGCCGGTTCCTGCAAGGTGCCGTCAAAGTTCGGTACCCAGTCGACGGTACCCTGGCCAACCTCGCTGAGCAGCACTTCGGCGTAGCGTGACAGCCGCGCCTCAGTGTAACGCATGGCGGCGAACGACTTCGGATCGTCCGGCGCACCCCAGTTGCCCTGGCCGTCGACCAGGGTGTAGCGGTAGCTGAACGGCTGCGCCATCAGCACCATGGCCTCGTAGCAGGCCGAGTCGCCGTGGGGGTGGAACTTGCCGAGCACGTCACCGACGGTACGCGCCGACTTCTTGTGCTTGGCATCGGCATCGAGCCCCAACTCGCTCATGGCGTAGACGATGCGGCGCTGCACCGGCTTCAGGCCATCGCCGATGTGCGGCAGGGCGCGGTCCATGATCACGTACATGGAGTAGTTGAGGTAGGCCTGTTCGGTGAAGTCAGCCAGCGAGCGGCGTTCTACGCCGTCCAGGCTGAGTTCCAGTGAGTCGCTCATGCGGGCCTCGTCATTTCAGGTTCTGGCGCAGCAGCATAGTGCCGCCACGCTGGGTAAATTCAAGTTGTTGCAGGGCACTCATGCCCAGTAATACGGTGGGCCCGTCCAGGCCCGGCACGACGATGGCGCGTACACCCTGCAGGCGGATATCGCCCAGTTGCAGGCTGGCCAGGCGCGTGCGGTAGCCTTCGGTGCGACCGTTGGCGGTGCTCAGCAGCACCGGGCTGCCTCGCTCCAGGTTCAGATCGCGGGCCACTCCCCCGGGGATCGCCACGTCGGTGGCACCGGTGTCGAGCATGAAATGCACCACCTGGCCATTGATCGCGCCATCAACCACGAAATGGCCCTGGCCATTGCCCAGCAGGCGCACTTCGACAAAACCCTCGCCATGCGCGGACTGCACCTGGCTATTGGGGTTGCGCTGGCTGTCTTCCCACTGGCCGAAAAAGCGCGTGGCCAGGAATAGCGCCGCGGCCCAGGCGAGGACCATCAGCACCCTGCCCGCACGCTTGCCCGGCGCCTGGCTCATGGCTTGGCGCTCCAGCCGCCTTGCGGCGCGTCGAAGCGCCAGACGATCGGCCGGGTTTCGCCATCGGCACGGGCGCCGTTGTTGTTGTCCAGGCCGATCCACGCGCCCTTGGCATCGATCACCAGCGCTTCGGCCAGGCCAAACGGCTGCGCGTAGCGGCGTGACTCGACCAGCGCATCGGCAGCGAACGACCAGCAACGCTCGACCGTGCCGCTGTCGGCGTCACGCCGGCATACCCGGTAGGCGTTGCGTTCCAGGGTAAACAGCTTGCCCTCGAACCAGGTCAGGTCGGCGAAGTCACGCGACAAAGCCCGGGCATCGGGCATTTGCGCCGGTTGCATCTCGACCCCGGCCTCGCTCAACAGCACGCAACTGCGCCCGCAGGTCCATACCGACTGCTGGCGCTCGATGGCCACCAGGCCACGGCGCTCGCGCTCGGCGGCCAGCCACAGGCGGTCACCCGCCGGGTTGATCGCCAGGCCTTCGAACAGGGCGTTGAAGTTCAGCAGCATGCCGCTGGCCCGGGCCTGGCGCACCATGGCCGGGTCGATCTTCAGCCAGTACGGCTCGCCGTCCAGCGGCAGTTGCAGCACCGCGGCATGGGCTTCGCTGACCAGGTACAGGTTGCCCGCCTGGTCACAGGTGATGCCCTCGAAATCCAGTTCGCCACCGCGAATGTACGACGCTGCCCAGTTGCGCGACTTCAGCCCCCACGGCAGGCCGCTTTCCGGCACCGGTGGCGGGCTGAAGGTAAGCGGCTGGGCGCGCCAGGTGGCGTTCTGCTGGTCGAAGCGATAGATGCGGTCGTCGTCGCGGTCGGACACGCCCCACAGCGCGCCCCGGCACTGCGCAAGGCCAGACAGGTTGCCGCCGCGCATGCCGTCGATCGGGTGTTCGGCACTCATCTTCAGCTCCGGCCAGTTGCCCGCCAGGCTTGGCAGGGCAACCAGCGCCAGGCAGGCCGCCAGGAGCTGACGAATCAAACCATGACCTCGGCCAGGTTGCCTTTGGTTTCCAGCCAGCTCTTGCGGTCACCGGCACGTTTCTTGGCCAGCAGCTTGTCCATCAGCTCGCACGTCGCCTCGACGTCGTCCAGGGTCAGCTGCACCAGGCGCCGGGTGTTCGGGTCCATGGTGGTTTCGCGCAGCTGCGGCGGGTTCATTTCGCCCAGCCCCTTGAAGCGGGTCACCTGCGGCTTGCCGCGTTTCTTCTCGGCTACCAGGCGGTCGAGGATGCCATCACGCTCGGCTTCGTCGAGGGCGTAGTAGATTTCCTTGCCCAGGTCGATGCGGTACAGCGGTGGCATGGCCACGTACACATGCCCGGCCTCGACCAGCGCGCGGAAGTGCTGGACGAACAGCGCGCACAGCAGCGTGGCGATGTGCAGGCCGTCGGAGTCGGCGTCGGCGAGGATGCAGATCTTGCCGTAACGCAGTTGCGTCAGGTCGGTAGCACCCGGGTCGACACCGATGGCCACGGCAATGTTGTGCACTTCCTGGCTGGCGAGCACTTCGCCGCCGTCCACTTCCCAGGTGTTGAGGATCTTGCCGCGCAGCGGCAGGATGGCCTGGAATTCCTTGTCCCGCGCCTGCTTGGCCGAACCACCGGCCGAGTCACCCTCGACCAGGAACAGCTCGGCACGCATCGGGTCCTGGCCGGCGCAGTCGGCCAGCTTGCCGGGCAGTGCCGGGCCTTGGGTGATGCGCTTGCGCTCGACCTTCTTGCTGGCCTTGAGGCGGCGGCCGGCGTTGCTGATGGCCAGCTCGGCCAGTTGCATGCCCAGCTCGGGGTGGGCGTTGAGCCACAGGCTGAAGGCATCCTTGACCACGCCGGAGACGAACGCCGCCGCCTCGCGCGAGGAGAGGCGCTCTTTGGTCTGCCCAGAGAATTGCGGCTCCTGCATTTTCATCGAGAGGACGAAGGAAATGCGCTCCCAGATATCCTCCGGCGCCAGCTTCACGCCACGCGGCAGCAGGTTGCGGAACTCGCAGAACTCGCGCATGGCATCGAGCAGGCCTTGGCGCAAACCGTTTACATGCGTACCGCCCTGTGCGGTGGGGATCAGGTTGACGTAGCTTTCCTGAACGCTGTCGCCACCTTCAGGCAGCCACAACAATGCCCAGTCTGCGGCTTCCTTGTTACCCGCCAGGCTGCCGCAGAACGGCTCATCCGGCAGGCGCTGGAACTCGCTTACGGCATCGACCAGGTAGGAGCGCAGGCCATCTTCGTAATGCCATTCGACCTTCTCGCCGCTGGCCTTGTCCTCGAAGCTGACCAGCAGCCCCGGGCACAGGACCGCCTTGGCCTTGAGCACGTGCTTGAGGCGGCTGATGGAAAACTTGGCCGAGTCGAAGTATTTCGGGTCGGGGCTGAAGTACACGCTGGTGCCGGTGTTGCGCTTGCCGACCGAGCCGACCACTTCCAGCTCGCTGGCCTTGAAACCATCGGCGAAAGTCATCTGGTATTCGTTGCCGTCACGCTTGACGCGCACGCGCACCTGGGTCGACAGGGCATTGACCACCGAAATGCCGACGCCGTGCAGGCCGCCGGAGAACTGGTAGTTCTTGTTGGAGAACTTGCCACCGGCGTGCAGCTTGGTAAGGATCAGCTCGACCCCGGACACGCCCTCTTCAGGGTGGATGTCCACCGGCATCCCGCGGCCGTCGTCGCTGACTTCCAGCGAGTGGTCGGCATGCAGGATGACCTGTACCGAACGGGCATGGCCGGCCAGGGCTTCGTCGACACTGTTGTCGATGACTTCCTGGGCCAGGTGGTTGGGGCGGCTGGTATCGGTGTACATGCCCGGCCGCTTGCGGACCGGGTCAAGGCCCGAGAGGACTTCGATGGCGTCTGCGTTATAGGCGCTAGCGCTGGGATTGGCCATAGGGTCTCGTCGTCAGTCTGGTGAGTGCAAAAAAGTCAAAATACAGAAAAATCGAGCGCCGCATACTGCCCACGGGCAATGCCTGCGAAGGCCAGCAGGGCCGGCAGGCGCTCGGCAAAGCCCTGGAAGCTGTGGTCGCCACCGGCCTGGATACGCAGGGCGCATGCGCGGTAATAGCGCTCGGCGTGGCGATAGTCCAGGGTTTCATCGGCGGTTTGCAGCCACACTTGATAGCGGCTGGCATCTGCCGGGGCCGCTACTTCCAGCTCGGCCAGGGCCTGCACGTGATCGTGGGTCAGCTCCCAGGTTTCACCGGTGTAGTGGTTGCGCTGGGTACCCAGGTAGCCATCAAAATGCTTGTGCGGAGTTACCGCCGGGTTGACCAGCAAGGCCTTGAGACCATGGCGCTCGGCCAGATAGGTGGCATAGTAGCCGCCGAGCGAACTGCCCACCAGTAATGGCGCACCGAGCTGGGCGATGGCAGCCTCGAGCTGGGTGATGGCCTGGCGCGGGTGGTGGTGCAAGGCGGGTACGCGCAACTGCTCGGTAAGGCCGAGCTGCTGCATGACGGCTTCGAGTTGGCGCGCCTTGGTTGAAAGCGGCGAGCTGTTGAAGCCGTGGATATAGAGGATGGAACCCGACATGCTGCCCCCGGAATCTGTGGCTTCGCGCCTGATGATGCGGGCGCAGGGACGCGCAGTGTAGCGCGTTCGCCGGGTTTTGACGCAACGTCACGGGTTTCGCAACAATTTCCTCAAGAAAGCCGGGGCCGCTGCGCGCCCCATCGCAGGCAAGCCAGCCCCCACACTGACCGCGTCGCCCTCAGGACCTATGCATTCCTTTGGCAACGACTTCCTTACGCTGCCTGAACAAGACAGCTGCCACAGGGATGCTCAAGGCTTGAGTTCGACGCGGTCGGTGTGGGAGCTGGCTTGCCTGCGATGGGCTGCGCAGCAGCCCCAGATTCTTCAATACCCCGGGCTATCGAAGTCGAGCTTCACTTCAAAGTCCAGCGCCCGCTCTACGCCGGTCTCCAGCCGCCCGTCGGCATGCAGGCGAAGCCAGCGGTAGCCCGGCTGCTCTTCGCTCACCTGAAAGTCCTCGCTACGCGCCGCGAACTGGATGCAGGTCGATGGCGTAGCCAGCAAACGCCAGCCATCACGCAGTTCATCCCATTCCTGATGCACATGCCCCCACAGCAGCGCCCGCACCTGTGGATAACCTTCGACGATATCGAACAGCGCCTGGGCATTGCGCAAACCAATCGGCGCGATCCAGGCGCAGCCGATGTCCACCGGCTGATGGTGGAAACACACCAGACAATGCCGTTCGCCCGCACCTTTCAGTGCTGCTTCCAACACTGCCAGCTGGTCATTCTTCAGAAAGCCATGGGTCGCACCGTGCACGGCCGTGTCGAGCATGACGATGCGCCACCCGCCAATGTCGGTCACCGCCTGCACCAGCTCCGGCGCAACCTGTGCCATCACCTGGGCCTCATCGTGGTTGCCCGGCAACCAGCGAGTCGGCACGGCAAACGGCGCAGTCAGCTCACGGAACGCTTCATAAGAGGCAACACTGGCATCCTGGGACAGGTCGCCAGTGCATAACAGCAGGTCGACCCGCGGTTGCTCGCGCCGCACCTGGGCCACCACATGACGCAGGCTGTTGCGCGTATTGAGGCCGAGCATGCTGCCGGCCGGGTCCGCGAACAGGTGGGCATCGGTCAGTTGCACCACATGCACGGGGCGCGATGGTTCCGAGTGTGGCAACGGCCGTCTCCTTTCAGCGAACGCTGGCCAGTTCGTGACCGCAGGCCAGGCAGTGGCTCAGCCATTCACCGAGGAACAGGTTGAGCTGGGCTTTTTCGTCCGGCTGGTGCATGGCCTTGTTCGGGTACGGGTAGATGCTGCGCAGGCGGCGGGTGTGTTCGGCGCTGACCACTTCAGCCATGCGCGCATCGTGGTACACCTGCACTTCCAGGTGCGGCACCGGCAGCCACGGCAGGCTGTGCTCCTGGCGCACATGCAAGGTGGTGGTGTACGGGCAGGCCAGCACCACGTCCAGCACCAGCACGCCGAGCATCTGGTCGCCCTGGGTCATGCCGATGCGGCGCGAGCTCTGGGTGGTGCGCATGTCGGGTAACAGGCGCATCAGCCGGGCGTAGTTGGCCTCGCAGGCTGCTTGCAGCCCGACCAGGTCAACTCGATAGCGCTCGCGCAGCAGGTTCACTTCCACATACCTCGTACTTCGTCACGGTTCAGCGCCAGCCATTGCAGGCCAATGATGGTCGCCGCGTTGCAGACGCGCCCATCGCGCACCGCCTGCAAGGCATCCTCGAACGACCACACGCGCACGCGAATGTCTTCGCCTTCTTCTTCCAAGCCGTGCAGGCCGCCGGCACCCTCGCTGCTGCAACGCCCAAGGAACAGGTGAACGTATTCGTCACTGCCGCCGGGCGACGGGAAGTAACGGGTCATCGGCCACAGGGCGCTGAAGGTCAGGCCGGCTTCTTCTTCGGCTTCGCGATGAGCAACTTCTTCCGGTTGCTCATCCTTGTCGATCAGCCCGGCAACCATTTCGATCAACCAAGGGTTGTCGGCCTTGCCCATGGCCCCGACGCGGAACTGCTCGATCAGCACCACTTCGTCGCGCAACGGGTCATAGGGCAACACGCACACGGCATCGTGGCGCACGAACAGTTCACGGCTGATCTCGCGGCCCATCCCCCCGGCGAACAACTCGTGGCGCAGGTGCACCCTGTCGAGCTTGTAGAAGCCCTGGAAGCAATTGGCCCGCTTGACGATCTCGACCGCCCTTGGCACCGAATTCAACGTGTCTGACATGAAAATCCTCGTTGCTACATCAACCGCACAATTACTGCATCGCGCCATCCTACTCTGCACGCTAGCGCGTTTCACCCCTTTCCGGTAACCGTTCGCCCACTCGGGACAGCGCGCCTGCTCTCTGTTAGCTTAGTGGCGAACTGAAGGCCGCGCAGACGGTCAAAGGCCGACTTTTCCCTGTTCTGCAAGGATCATCATGACACTTGTCAAACTGACTTCCGTGGCCGTGCTGGCACTCGCTCTAGGTGCCTGCCAGAGCCTGTTCACGCCCAACTACCGGGCCCCGCTCGAGGTCAAGCGCGACGCCTGGGAGCATGTCAAACCCGGCTGCAGCGAAAGCGACTGCCCCTTGGTAAACATCGACATGGTGCACTTCCCGGACCTGCCCAAGCTCGACGGCATCGTCGAAAAGTGCTTGCTGCAACTGACCGAAGATAATCAGCATGGCACCGCACCGAGCACCCTGCAGGCCTACGAACAGCAATACCTGGCCACGGCCGACAAACGTAACAGCAGCTACCTGCAAGCCAAGGTACGCGAGCAGCATGACGGGCTGGTGATCATCGAGCTGTCCAGCTACCTCGACAGTGGCGGCGCCCACGGCATGCCAGGGCGTGGCTTCATCAACTATTCGCGCAAGCTGGACAAGGTGCTGACCCTGCAGGACATGCTGGTGCCTGGCCAGGAAGAGACCTTCTGGAAAACCGTCGAAGAATCGCACCGCGCCTGGCTGATGAGTGTGGGTATGGACAAGGACGCCGAGTTCGTCAAGACCTGGCCGTTCAAGAAGTCGCCGCACGTCGCCCTGACGTACGGCGCGGTGGTGGTCAAGTATGAGGTCTATGCCATTGCGCCCTACTCCATGGGCCACGTGGAACTGAAGATCCCCTACCCGCGCCTGAATGGCGTACTCAAGCCTGAACTGTTTCCCGGCCGCGGCTGAGGCTTAGCAAGGCATGCAGCACACCTGCCAGCAGCAACGCTGGCAGGGTGGCACCCAGCTCCGGTGCGTTGGCGGCAATCAGGTGGTAGGCCGCCACCCCGGCAAACCAGGCCAGCAGGGCCTGCCAGTGCACGCCATCGACCTGTGCCGGGAGGCGGCGGCGACGGATTACGTAGTGGTCCATCAGCACTACGCCGAACAGCGGCGCAAACACCGAACCGATCAGCAGCAGGAAGTTCTCGTACTGGGCCAGCGGCGCCAGCAAGGCGATCAAGGTGCACAGTACGCCGATGGCCAGCGCCAGCTGCTCGACTTTCAACGGCAGCAGCACACCGGTGGAAACCGCCGCCGAGTGGATATCGGCGAAGGCCTTTTCCGACTCGTCGAGCAGAATCAGCAGCAGCGGGATACCCATGCCGGCGCCAGCCAGGGCCAGCAACAGCGCATTGACTTCACCGCTGGCGGCGAAGGCCAGCGTGTAGGCCACGCCCAGGCTCATCAACCAGGTGTTGCCGATGAAGTAGCCCAGTACTGTACCGCCGAACACATGCTTGCCATTACGGGCGAAACGCGAGTAGTCGGCGATCAACGGCAACCACGACAACGGCATGGCAATGACGATGTCAAAGCCTACCGCCAGCGACATCGAGCCGTCCCCGGCGCGGTTCCACAGGTCAGCCAGGTCAGCCTTGGCGAACAAGTTCCAGGTCAGCCAGACGCAGGCGCCCAGCAGCAACCAGATACCCCAGGCGCGCAGCACCTTGCGCACGAACGCCAGAGGCCCGCTCACCGCCAGCAACGTCGCCAGGGCACCAAAGCACAGGGTCCACAGCATCGGGCTGTTCCAGGCACTGTCCTCACCAAAGGCGCGCGCGCCCAGCAGGCTGGCGGCATCGCGCATGACAATGATCTCGAACGCGCCCCAGCCCACCAATTGCAGCAGGTTGAGCAGCGCCGGCAAGCGCGCGCCATGGCTGCCCAGGCTGAGTCTCAGAGTGCCCATGGCCGACAAGCCAGTGTCGCTGCCGATGACCCCGGCGGCGCCCAGCAATAGAACCCCGACACCGGTGCCCAGGGCAATGGCCAGCACTGCGCCGGCCAGGCCCAGGCCTGGCGCGAGCATGGTGCCGACCTGCAGCACCATCAGGCCGATGCCGAGGGAGAACCACAGCGAGAACAGGTCGCGGGCGCCGAAGATGCGCTGGTGGGTGGGGACCGGGTGGTCGGGGGAGAATTGGCTGGGGGTGGTCATGCTTGTTGATACTCGGCAAAGTATTTGAATGGACGCGGTCGCTGTAGGAGCGGCCTTGTGTCGCGAAAGGGCCGCAAAGCGGCCCCGGGTCTCAGCTTCGCAGCTGAATTTGCCGGGGCCGCTTCGCGGCCCATCGCGACGCAAGGCCGCTCCTACAGGGGGCAGTGTCGCGATTTAGACCTTGTGGTACAGCTGGCTGCCTTCCTGGCGGAACCGCTCGGCCTGCTCGCGCATGCCTGTTTCGACCGTAACGTCCACGGCCTCGATCTTGGCGGCGTACTCACGCACTTCCTGGGTGATCTTCATCGAGCAGAACTTCGGCCCGCACATCGAGCAGAAGTGCGCGACCTTGGCCGATTCCTTCGGCAGGGTTTCGTCGTGGTAGGCCCGCGCGGTGTCCGGGTCCAGGCCAAGGTTGAACTGGTCTTCCCAGCGGAACTCGAAACGCGCCTTGGACAAGGCGTTGTCGCGGATCTGCGCGCCCGGGTGGCCTTTGGCAAGGTCGGCCGCATGCGCGGCGATCTTGTAGGTGATGATGCCGGTCTTGACGTCGTCCTTGTTCGGCAGGCCCAGGTGTTCCTTGGGCGTGACGTAGCAGAGCATGGCGCAACCGAACCAGCCGATCATCGCCGCACCAATGCCCGAGGTTATGTGGTCGTAGCCAGGGGCGATGTCGGTGGTCAGCGGGCCGAGGGTGTAGAACGGCGCCTCATCGCAGCACTCCAGCTGCTTGTCCATGTTCTCCTTGATCAGCTGCATCGGCACGTGGCCAGGGCCTTCGATCATGCACTGTACGTCGTGCTTCCAGGCAATCTTGGTCAACTCGCCGAGGGTTTCCAGCTCACCGAACTGCGCAGCGTCGTTGGCGTCGGCGATCGAGCCAGGGCGCAGGCCGTCACCCAGCGAGAAGCTGACGTCGTACGCCTTCATGATTTCGCAGATTTCGTCGAAGTGGGTGTACAGGAAGTTTTCCTTGTGGTGCGCCAGGCACCACTTGGCCATGATCGAGCCACCCCGGCTGACGATACCGGTAACGCGCTTGGCGGTCAGCGGCACATAGCGCAGCAGCACACCGGCGTGGATGGTGAAATAGTCCACGCCCTGCTCGGCCTGCTCGATCAGGGTGTCGCGGAACAGCTCCCAGGTCAGGTCTTCGGCCACGCCGTTGACCTTTTCCAGGGCCTGGTAGATCGGCACGGTACCGATCGGCACCGGCGAGTTGCGGATGATCCACTCGCGGGTTTCGTGAATGTGCTTGCCGGTGGACAGGTCCATGACCGTGTCCGAACCCCAGCGGATGCCCCAGGTCAGCTTGGCCACCTCTTCCTCGATCGAGGAACCCAGGGCGCTGTTGCCGATGTTGCCGTTGATCTTCACCAGGAAGTTGCGCCCGATGATCATCGGCTCCACTTCCGGGTGGTTGATGTTGGCTGGGATGATCGCGCGGCCGCGGGCGACTTCCTCGCGCACGAACTCGGGGGTGATTTCTTTCGGGATGTTGGCGCCAAAGCTGTGGCCGGCGTGCTGCTCGTTCAGCAGGCCAACAGCACGGGCCTCCTGCAGCTTCATGTTTTCGCGGATGGCCACGTACTCCATCTCGGCAGTGATGATGCCCTGGCGGGCATAGTGCATCTGCGAGACGTTGGCGCCGGGCTTGGCGCGGCGCGGGTTGCGCACGTGGGCAAAGCGCAGCTTGGCCAGTTCGGCATCGTTCAGGCGCTGCTGGCCAAAGTCCGAGCTCAGGCCGTCGAGGCGCTCGGTGTCACCGCGGGCTTCGATCCAGGCCGAGCGCACATCGCCCAGGCCCTTGCGCACGTCGATGATCACATCAGGGTCGGTGTACGGGCCGGACGTGTCGTAGACCAGTACCGGGGCGTTGGTTTCGCCACCAAAGTCGGTCGGGGTATCGTCCAGGCTGATTTCGCGCATGGGTACGCGAATGTCCGGGCGCGAGCCTTCGACGTAGATCTTGCGCGAACGGCGGAACGGTTGCACGGACTGCTGATCGACTTGTGCCGATTCGCTGAGGTTGATCGCTTTTTCTTGTTTGGTCATCACAGGCTCTCCAGACGGCTTCCTAGCAGTGGAATGTCGGGGTGAACCTGAATGGCGCGGACGCACCCATTGATGAGTGCAGTGCCGGATAGGGGTGCCTGAAGCTGCATGCAGCTGTGACAATCCCGGACCTGGCACAAGAGGCTCCCCGGGAAGGTGAGCAATCTTGTTCCCTACGCAGGCGCTAACCTGATCAGGTTCAACGGGATCCGCACCTCTGCGATCTCAGCCTTTGCTTCAAGGCACCCCGACAAGAACACGCGCAGTCTAGACTGGAGTGGTCGGCAAAGCCAAGCGGGTAAATGCGTGGATGATGAAAGGCACACCCGGCGATTGTTGCCGGGGGCGCATGGCACTACACTGGCGCATCGCTGGATACTCAACAGTTCAGTAATTAAATTTCGTACAAGGATTGCCTCTATGCTGCGCAAACTCTCACTGGCGATAGCCGTGTCTTGTGCGTCCAACGGAGTGGTATGGGCAGCGGACGTGCCCCAAACAGTCAAGACCGACCTGGTCAGCGTCTACCAGGAAGCGGTCGACAACAACGCTGACCTGGCGGCAGCGCGTGCCGATTACGGCGCCCGTCGCGAAGTGGTACCGCAGGCCCGGGCCGGGTTGCTGCCTAATCTGTCGGCGGGTGCCGAAATGATGAACACGCGCACCAAGCTGGATGAGCCGTCCATCACCTCCAACCGCAGCGGCAATTCCTGGAGTGCGACCCTGGCGCAGCCGATTTTCCGCGCAGACCGCTGGTTTCAGTTGCAGGCTGCCGAGGCGGTCAATGAACAGGCGGCACTTGAACTGTCGGCAACCGAACAGAACCTGATACTGCAAACCGCGCAGAACTACTTCGCCGTGCTGCGGGCGCAGGACAACCTGGCCGCGACCAAGGCCGAGGAAGCGGCCTTCAAGCGCCAGCTCGACCAGTCCAACGAACGTTTCGACGTGGGCCTTTCCGACAAGACCGATGTGCTGCAATCCCAGGCCAGCTATGACACCGCCCGGGCCAACCGGATCATCGCCGAACGCCAGGTACAGGATGCCTTCGAGGCCCTGGTAACCCTGACCAACCGCGAGTACAGCTCGATTCAGGGCGTGGTCCACACCTTGCCGGTGCTGGTCCCTACGCCCAACGACGCCAAGGCCTGGGTCGAAACTGCCGGGCGCCAGAACCTCAACCTGCTGGCCACCAACTATGCGGTTTCCGCCGCCGAAGAGACGTTGCGCCAGCGCAAGGCGGGCCATGCACCGACCGTGGATGCGGTGGCCAAGTACCAGAAAGGCGACAACGACAGCCTCGGTTTCAGCAACCCTTCGCCCTTGGGTCAGCGCTATGGCGGTGATGTCGAGCAGACCAGCGTCGGCCTGCAACTGAACATCCCGATCTACAGCGGCGGCCTGACCAGTTCGCAGGTACGCGAAGCCTACCAGCGCCTGAGCCAAAGCGAGCAGCAGCGTGAAAGCCTGCGCCGCCAGGTGGTGGAAAACACCCGCAACCTGCACCGTGCAGTGAACACCGATGTGGAGCAGGTGCAGGCGCGCAAGCAGTCGATCATCTCCAACCAGAGCGCACTGGAAGCCACCGAAATCGGCTACCAGGTGGGTACCCGCAACATCGTCGACGTGCTCGATGCCCAGCGCCAGCTGTACACCTCGGTGCGCGACTACAACAACAGCCGCTACGACTACATCCTCGATAACCTGAGCCTGAAGCAGGCCGCCGGTACGCTGAGCCCGCAAGACCTGCAGGACCTCAAGCGCTACCTGAAACCGGACTACAACCCGGACAAGGACTTCCTGCCGCCGGACCTGGCAGCGGCGGCGGCCAAGAACTTCGAGCGCCGCCCTTGAGATAGGGGTGCAGTGTTCAAAGGCTGGGTTGCCTTTGATGGCCTCATCGCCGGCAAGCCAGCTCCCACAGGTTCTCCACTGGCCTGTAAGACTTGTGCAATACCTGTGGGAGCTGGCTTGCCGGCGATGAGGCCAGAAAGCCCAACACAGAACTCAGCGCATGAGCCTGGCCAGCCCATCGAGCAAGCGCTGCAAAGCACCCTGATTGGCCTGCATCACCGCCCTGCCCGCCTCGCCCATGCGCTGGGCATCCTGCGGCAGCTCGACCAGGCGGCGCACCGCCTCGGCCAACCCCTCAGCATCGTCCACCTGCTGCAACGCCCCCGCCTCGCGCAACATCGCGCTGATTTCGAGGAAGTTGAACACGTGCGGCCCCATCAGCACTGGCAAGGCCAGTGCTGCCGGCTCCAGCGGGTTGTGCCCGCCGGTCGCCACCAGGCTGCCGCCGACAAAGGCGATGTCAGCCAGGGCATAGAGGAACAGCAGTTCGCCCATCGTATCGCCCAACAAAACCCGCGTCTGCGCATCGACCGGTAGCCCGGCAGAACGGCGCACGGTGTTGAACTGTTCGCTGCACAGCGCATGCACCGCATTGAACCGCTCAGGGTGGCGCGGCACCAGGATCAGCAAGGCATCGCCATGCACCCGCAACAGCTGTTGGTGCGCCTGCAGAATCAGCGCGTCCTCACCCTCATGGGTACTGGCGGCAATCCACACGGGGCGCTGCACTGCCCCCCATTGCCCGCGCAACAACCGGGCACGCGGCAGCAACTGCTCGTCGATTTTCAGGTCGAACTTGATCGAGCCGGTCACCTGCACGCATTCAGGCCGTGCGCCCAGGTCGCGAAAGCGCTGGGCCTCGGTTTCGGTCTGCACGGCAATCAGGCGCATCTCGGCCAGCATCGGCCGGGTCAGCCTGGCAAAGCGCCCATAGCCACGGGCCGAGCGCGCAGACAAACGCGCGTTGGCCAGCGCTACCGGAATGCAGCGCCGGGCACACTGATGAATGTGGTTGGGCCACAACTCGGTTTCCATGATGATGCCCAGCTTCGGCTGCACATGGTCGAGAAAACGCCCCGCCGCCCAAGGCAGGTCGTAGGGCAGGTAGCAGTGCTGCACGCGCGGTTCGTCGGCGAACAACGCGCGAATGCGCTCGGAACCGGTGGGCGTCATGCAGGTGAGCGTGATCGGCAGTTCCGGGTAGACCTTGAGCAAGGCACGCACCATCGGTGCAGCGGCGATGCTTTCGCCCACCGATACGGCATGCACCCAGATCCCGCCCTGGCGCATGGCCGGCAGCTTGAAGGCAAAACGCTCGGCGATGCGCTGGCCATAGGCCGGCGCCTTGCGCGCGCGCAGGTACAGGCGCAGCGCGACCAGCGGCAGGCCCAGGTGAAACAGCAAGGTGTAGAGGGTTCTGTTCATGGCAGCGGAGTTTACCCGATCGCGCGCAGGTGCACCGCAAAGCGCTCGGCCAACCATTGCGCGGCTGGGCCCAGGGGCTCATCGCGGCGCCAGGCCAGCTCCGCTACCAGCGCAGGCGGGCGCCATTCGCTGTCCAGTTCGACCATGTGCGCCTGATAGGTCGGGTACTGCACCACGTGGCGTGGCAACCAGGCCCAGCCCAGGCCGCGCATCAGCAGTTCGGCCATGGCGTAGAAACTGTCGGCACGCCATACCTGCGGGCTGGCAGCTTCGCCCCCGGGATAGCCACTTTGCTGTGGCGTGATCAACAATTGCCGGTGGCGTGCCAGTTGCTGCCGGGTAACCCGGCCTTCAGCCGCCAACGGGTGGCCAATTGCGCACACCGTGACCATTTCCACACTGCCCAGGGCTCGCCGTTCCAGCGATGCCGGCATACTTTCGTGGTGAAAAAACAGGCCCAGGTCGGCGCGCCGCTCGACCAGCTTGCGCGCGACATCGCCCTGGGCACCACTGGCCAGTTGCACCTCCAGGTACGGGTAGCGGCTGGCCAACTCGTCAAGGCTGTCGATGACCGGCTGGTAGGGCATGGCTTCGTCCTGGGCCACCCGTAACAAAGCTTCCTGCCCGCGCATCAACGCCAGCGCGCGGCCATCCAGGCGTTCGCACTGGCGCAACAGTTCACGGGCATCCTCCAGCAGCGCGCTACCGTTTTCGGTCAGTTTCGGCTGCCGGCCACTGCTGCGCTCGAACAGGGTAACGCCCAGGTCGGCTTCCAGCAGGGCAATGGCGCTGCTGATCGCCGACTGCGCCTTGCGCTGCTCGCGGGCCACGGCAGAGAACGAGCGCAATTCTGCAACCCGCAGGAAGGTGCGCAGTTGTTCAAGGTTCCACTGCTCAGCCATCAGCCTATCTCCACTATTGATAGGTAATGACTTTACCCCATCCAGGTTAGGTCTAGAATGCCCGCCCAGTAACCGGAGGATCCCGCCATGAATGCCTATACCTATCTCGCCATTGCCATCTGCGCCGAAGTCATCGCCACTGCCTCGATGAAAGCGGTAAAAGGCCTGAGCACGCCATTGCCGCTGCTGTTGATGGTGGTGGGTTATGGCATTGCGTTCTGGATGCTGACCCTGGTGGTGCGCAGCATTCCGGTGGGGATTGCCTATGCCATCTGGTCGGGGCTGGGAATTGTGCTGATCAGCGTGGCGGCGCTGGTGGTCTACGGGCAGAAACTGGATGTGCCGGCGATGCTGGGGATGGCGATGATTGTGGGTGGGGTGGTGGTGATTCAGCTGTTTTCGAAGACGGCTGGGCATTGAGGTTGGCCATGAGGACCTATCGCCGGCAAGCCAGCTCCCACAGGTGTTCCACTGGCCTTGAGCCTTGTGCAATACCTGTGGGAGCTGGCTTGCCGGCGATAGGGCCCTCACAGGGATAGGCTGTATACTTGCCAGCTGTCCCAGTCTTCGAGGTACCGCCATGCCATCTGCCATTTCCACTGACGTACTGATCGTCGGCGCCGGGGTCGCAGGCCTCTGGCTCAATGCCCGCTTGCGTCGCCTGGGCTACTCGACGGTGCTGGTTGAGCGCGCCAGCCTTGGCGGCGAGCAGACGATCAAGTCGCAAGGCATCATCCATGGCGGTACCAAGTACGCCCTGCACGGCGCGCTGACCGGTGCCTCGGAAGCCATCGCCGACATGCCGCGCCGCTGGCGCGAGGCGTTGAGCGGCAAGGGTGAGCTGGAACTGACCCGCACCCGCCTGCTGTCCGATGCGCACTACTTGTGGTCGCCAGGCACCCTCGCCGGCAACCTCACCAGCTTCTTCGCCAGCAAGGCCGTGCGCGGCCGGGTTGACCAGGTGAAAGGCGAGCAACTGCCTCCCGCGCTGCAAGACCGCGCCTTCAAGGGCAAGGTCTATCGCCTGGCCGAACTGGTCATCGACGTACCCAGCCTGCTGGCCAACCTGGCCGAACTGGCCGGCGACAGCCTGTTGGCCGGTGAACACATCGAGCCGCTGCGCGAAGGCGACGAACTGGTCGGCCTGCGGGTCGATGGCCGCGACATCCGTGCCCAGCGCATCGTCCTCAGCGCCGGTGCAGGCACCGCTGACCTGCTGCATGCCCTGGGCCTGAACCAGCCGGCCATGCAAACCCGCCCGCTGCACATGGTGCTGGCCAAGGGCGCCAACCTCAAGCCGCTGTACGCGCACTGCCTGGGCGGCGGGCCGAAACCGCGGGTCACCATTACCACCCACCCGGCCGCCGATGGCCAATGGGTCTGGTACCTGGGCGGCGACCTGGCCGAAGCCGATGGCGTAGCCCGCGAACCGGCGGCGCAGATTGCTGCAGCACAGAAAGAAATTGCCAGCCTGCTGCCGTGGGTCGACCAGAGCCAAATACATTGGGCGACCTTGCGGGTCGACCGTGCCGAGCCTGCGCAATCGGGCCTGGTGCGCCCGGACAACGCCTTCCTTGCCGACCAGCAACGCCTGCTGGTTGGCTGGCCGACCAAACTGGCACTGGCACCGGACTTCAGCGACCGGGTGGTCAGCCACCTGGAGCGCGACGGTATCCGCCCGCAGGCACACGCCGAGCTGGCCGGCCTGCCACGCCCGCCACTGGGCATCCCGGCCTGGGAGCAACTGTTGCCATGAGCCTGCCGACCCTGCACGACTTCCACCGCCCGCTGGGCAGCACTGGCTTCAAGGTTTCGCCACTGGGCCTGGGCACCGTCAAACTGGGCCGCGACCAAGGCGTCAAATACCCTAACGGCTTCACCATCCCCGACGATGACGAAGCCCGCCTGCTACTGGCCCAGGCCCGCGAACTGGGTATCAACCTGATCGACACCGCCCCGGCCTACGGCCGCAGCGAAGAGCGCCTGGGCCCGCTGCTGCACGGGCAGCGCGACGAATGGGTAATCGTCAGCAAGGTCGGTGAAGAGTTCGACAATGGCCTGTCGCACTTCGATTTCAGTGCCGCTCACACCCGCCGGTCGGTGGAGCGCAGCCTGCGCAGGCTGGAAACCGACCGCATCGAGTTGGTGCTGGTGCACTCCGACGGCAACGACCTGGCAATCCTCGAACAGCAGGAGGTGTACCAGACCTTGGCCGAACTCAAGCAGGAGGGCAAGATTCTCGGCTTCGGGCTGTCTGGCAAGACTGTCGCCGGCGGCCTCAAGGCGCTGGAGCAAGGCGACTGCGCCATGGTCACCTACAACCTCAATGAGCAGGCAGAACGCCCGGTGCTGGACTACGCTGCCGAGCACGGCAAGGCCATTCTGGTGAAAAAGGCCCTGGCCAGTGGGCATGTCTGCCTGGCCCCGGGCGTTGACCCGGTACAGGCCAGCTTCGAGTTGCTGTTTGCCCACCCGGGCGTCAGCAGTGCTATCGTCGGCACCATCAACCCGCTGCACCTGGCCCACAACGTGGCCACTGTCGCCCGCATCCTGGGCCGGCACTGAGTTACCCCTGGCCCGAGGGCCAGGAAACTGACCCGACGCAAGGAGGAGCCTCGTGGCGCGAACGCTGATCCGCAAGAACCCGAGCAACTTCAAGACACTGCCCCTGCATGTCGAGGCCACGCCCGAGGGGCTTATTTACCAAAGTATCGGCATGCCGCTGAACTTCGCCCAGACTCAGCAGCGGCGCAAAGCCATCCAGCTGCCCGACGCGCAGCGCTTCGTGGTCGAACTGGCCAACCTGGGCGTATCGGTGCGCCTGACGCTGAATTGGCAGAACCGCGATTACTGGGTGCTGGTCCGCCAGCGCCGGCAAGACCGCGGCGATGTGGTGCTGAAACTGATTTCCGGGTATGTACCGGCGCAGGAGCTGAACCTGCCGTTGCACACCGCCGTGCAGGAAGTGGCTGAAGAGTGCCTGCTGGAAACCCCGGAAGGCTGGTTGGGCGGCCGCTTCAACGACACCTGGCTGCCGGTACCGTACGCCGCCGCCCTGCACTACCGCGAAACCCCGCATTTCGTGCTGGCCCCGGAGTCCGGCGCCGCACGCCCCGTGCACTGCGGCAAGCTGATGCTGCTGGAGCGGCCACGCGCTTATGTTCATTTGCCCACCGCTTCATTGCAACTGATCTACGACATGCGCCTGCAGGTGCCGCGGGAAGCCAAGAAGCTCAGCCTGTTTCACGTTGATGAGCGGCTGGAGGGCGAGCAACTGGTGGCACGGCTCAACCGCAAGCGGCCTGACCTGTACCTGATGCCGTTGAAGGACGGCCAGCCATTGGCAGAGCTGTATACGCTGAAGAAGGACGAGCTGGTGCCGGCGAGTACGCGGGGGCTGTACCTGGCCGAAAGCTTTGCTAGGCAGGAAGGCTGGGTGGTAACGGACGAGCGGGTACGCTGGAAGGACTGGGTGAAACAGCAGGGGTTGGTGGAGAGCAAGCCGGTGCGGGCGTCGCACTTGCAGCGCTTTGGCGACAAGGCGCGTGCACTGCTGGAGCGGGCGCGGACTTCACTTCACAAGTGACATCCTGGGGCTGCTTTGCAGCCCATCGCCGGCAAGCCAGCTCCCACAGGGCCTGCACAGTTTTCAAGATCTGCGCTACACCTGTGGAAACTGGCCTGCCTGTTTGCACAGGACCTGCACAGCTTTCAAGATCTGCGCTACACCTGTGGAAACTGGCCTGCCTGTTTGCACAGGACCTGCATAGTTCTCAGGATCTGCGCCGCACCTGTGGGAGCTGGCTTGCCGGCGATGGGCCGCAATGCGGCCCCGGCTTTATCAATGCTTCCGGATCTTCTCGACAATGGCAGTGGTCGAGCTGTTCTCGACCAGCCCCAGCACCTTCACGGTGCCGCCGTAGGCCTTGACGATGTCAGCGCCGACCACTTGGTCGATGCCATAGTCACCACCCTTGACCAACACATCCGGCTTGACCTGGCTCAGCAGGTTTTCCGGGGTGCCTTCGGGGAAGCTGATCACCCAGTCCACTGCCCCCAGGCCAGCCAGCACAGCCATGCGCCGGTCAACACTGTTGATCGGCCGGCCCGGCCCCTTCAGGCGGCTGACCGAAGCGTCGTCGTTGACCGCGACGATCAGGCGGTCGCCCTGGGCTCGCGCCTGCTCCAGGTAAGTCACATGCCCGGCATGCAGGATGTCGAAACAGCCGTTGGTGAAGACGATCTTCTCTTTGTGTGCCCGCGCGTCATCAATGGCCAGCAGTAGCTGCTCAAGGCCCAGCACACCGCGTTCGGAGCCTTCCTCACGCTGGATGGCACGGCGCAGTTCAGGGGCGCTGATGGCAGCGGTACCCAGCTTGCCGACCACGATGCCCGCTGCCAGATTGGCCAGTGCCACCGCGTGGGGCAAATCCTCGCCCGCAGCAATGGCTGCGGCCAGGGTAGAGATGACCGTATCGCCGGCACCGGTCACATCAAATACTTCACGCGCCCGCGCTGGCAGGTGCAGCGCCGGCTGGCCAACACGCAGCAGGGTCATGCCATGCTCGCCACGGGTGACCAGCAAAGCACCCAGGTCCAGGTCCTGCAGCAGTTGCAGGCCCTTTGCGACCAGTTCGGCCTCATCGGCGCAACGGCCGACAATGGTCTCGAACTCACTGAGGTTAGGCGTGATCAGGCTGGCGCCGCGGTAGATGGAAAAGTCCTTGCCCTTCGGGTCGGCCAGCACCGGAATGCCCTTGGCCCGCGCTGCCTGGATCAGGCTCTGGTGATTCTTCAGTGCGCCCTTGCCGTAGTCGGACAGGACCAGCACCTTGACGCCTTCGAGCAGGCTGTCGACTTCAGTGGCGAGTGACAGCGGGTCGGTAGCGAACGGCTCTTCGAAATCGATGCGCAGCAGTTGCTGGTGACGGCTCATGACCCGCAACTTGACGATGGTCGGCTGGTGCGCGATGCGCTGGAACACCGAGCGCACCCCAGCAGCCTGCAGGCTGTTGGCCAGGCTGTCGGCAGCCTCGTCCTGGCCGGTGACACCGACCAGCGAAGCCGGCGCACCCAGCGCGGCAATGTTCAAGGCAACGTTGGCCGCGCCGCCGGGGCGATCCTCGATCTGATCGACCTTGACCACCGGAACTGGCGCTTCAGGCGAGATACGCGAAGTACCGCCATGCCAGTAGCGGTCGAGCATGACATCGCCGACCACCAGTACCGGGGCTTGATCGAAACGCGGCATGGACAACTTCATGGGCAACCCATATGGAAATAATGAACAGGGGCAGGATATTAGCACAGGGTAGTCGACGGCTTTACGGCCAGATCGTCCCCGGAAAATTCCCGTGACAATCGGGGCCATGACGGCCCCGATCAAGGAGGGTTCAGGTGATATCGGCCTTGGTCGGCTCATCCAGGCCCATGGCATGCAGGCGGGCATAATGGCCATTAGCCGCAAGCAGCTCGGCATGCGTGCCGCGCTCGACCAGACGGCCTTGGTCCATGACCAGGATCTGGTCAGCCTTCTCGATGGTCGACAGGCGGTGGGCGATCACCAGCGTGGTGCGGCCTTGCATCACGTGGTCCAGCGCCGCCTGGATATGCCGCTCCGACTCGGTATCCAGCGCCGAGGTGGCTTCGTCGAGGATCAGCAGCGGCGCGTTCTTGAGCAGCGCACGGGCAATGGCCAGGCGCTGGCGTTGGCCGCCGGAAAGCAGCACACCGTTTTCACCCACCTCGGTATCGAAGCCCTTCGGCAGGCGGTCGACGAACTCCTTGGCATAGGCATCGGCCGCAGCGGCTTCAATGTCTGCGCGCGGGGCGCCAGCCAGGTCACCATAGGCGATGTTGTTGGCCACGGTATCGTTGAACAGGGTGACGTGCTGGGTCACCTGCGATACATGCCGACGCAGGTTGCGCAGGCGGTAGTGCTCGATCTCCACGCCGTCGAGCAGGATCTGCCCCTGGTCGTGATGATAGAAGCGCGGGATCAGCGCAGCCAGGGTCGACTTGCCGCTGCCGGAACGGCCAACCAGGGCGATCATCTGCCCAGGTTCGGCGGTGAAGCTGATATCACTCAGCACTTCGCGCTCGGTACCCGGGTAGGTAAAGCTCAGGTTACGTACCTCCAGGCGCCCGTCCACGCGCTCCTTCTCGACCGTACCCGTGTCCAATTCAGGCGCTTCGTCCAGTTGTTCGAAGATGCTTTCGGCACCGGCCAGGCCCTTCTGGATGGTCGAGCTGACTTCCGACAACTGGCGAATCGGCTTGGGCAACAGGCCGGCAGCGGTGATATAGGCAACCAGGTCACCGGCAGTGGACTCGCCACGCAAGAACAGCACCAGGAACATCAACGCGGCCATGGCGCTGTAGATCACCAGCTGCAGCATCGGCGTGTACAGCGAGCCGGTCTTGGTCATGCGCAGCTGCTTGTCGGTGTTGCTCTGGCTGGCCTTGCCGAAACGCTGCTGCTCGTAGGCTTCGCCACCGAAGCTGCGGACCACGCGGTAACCCTGGATGGTTTCCGAGGCCACGTGGGTTACGTCGCCCATGGCCACCTGGATCTTCTTGCTCTGCTTGCGGAATTTCTTGCTGGCAACGCTGACCATTACCGCGATCACCGGCAGGATGGCGACCATTACCAGGGTCAGGTGCCAGTTCATCCACAGCAGGTAGGCGAACAGGAACACCACGGTCAGGCCTTCGCGAATCACCACCTTGATGGCGTCGGTGGCAGCACCGGTGACCATGGTCACGTTGAAGGTAATACGCGAAATCAGGTGCCCGGAGTTGTGGTTGTCAAAGTAGCGGTTAGGCAACACCAGCAGCTTGTTGAACAACTCCACGCGCAGGTCGTGCACCAGGCACAGGGAAACCTTGGCCAGGAAGTAGTTGCCGAGGAACGAGCCCAGGCCCTGCCAGGCCGCGATCAGGATGATCAGCAGCGGCACTGCCTGCAGCAATTGCAGGTCGCGTAGGTAGGGAACGTTGGGGAACAACACCGCTTCGGGGTTGCTCAGCCCATCGACGAAGTACTTGAGAATGCCGGCCAGCATCGGCTGGGTCGAGGCAAAGATCACAAAACCGACAATGCTCAGCAGGAAAATGCCGACATAGGGTTTCACATAGCTCAGCAGCCGGAAGTAGATCTTCAGGCTGGAGGTGTGCTCCGCCGGTCGCGGTGTTTCGGCCATTATCGAGCTCGCTGTTCAGGTTGAACCGGAAATTTTACCACAGGCGCCATTTTCGGCACGCCCCCATGGCAGCATCATGGCAAGGCCCACCGGCAGCCAGCTGATAAACCACTCGGCACGCGGCGTACCGGTGAGGCTGGCGGCATCGAACTGCATGGCCAGGGTCGAATACACCCACAAGCCGAGCAGGATCTTGCCGAACAGCGTGCCACGGGCGCGGACGATTTCAGCCAGGGTGTACAGCCACACGGCCACCCACAGCAGCATCCCGGGCAGCCCCACCTCCAGCGCAACGTGGGTGAACATGTTGTGGGAATGATCAAACTGCAAGCCTACGGCCTGCACAACGTAAGGGCTACCCATTCCCAACCCCGTCCAGGGGTGCTGCGAAATCATGTTGATGACGGCGCCGAAAATTTCCGGACGGAAGGAAGAGCCTCGCTGCGCGATGACATTGTACATCGCGAAAAACGCCAGCCCGGTGGCGATCACTGCCAGCAGCGAAAACAGCCGGCTATGCCGGTCGCGAAACCACAGTGGCGCGATCAACACGGTGAGCACCAGCGCCAGCACTGCTCCACGGCTCTGGCTGAGGATAACGAACGCCCCCAGGCAGGCCAGCGCCACCGCCCAGCCCAGCTGCGCTGCACGGTGAGTTGGCCGGTCGTAGAGCATCAACAGCACCGCCGCGCCGATTACATAAGCCCCCAGGATCGGATGTGAAATTTCACCGATACCCGCCAGCCGGAAAATCAGCGGGTTACCCAGAATCCCGTAGAACTTGATGATCGACACCAAGGCTGCCAACCCCAGCAAGGCGCTGCCCATGCGCAACAACCGCCGTATCTGAGCCTGGCCCAACTGGGCCAGCAGCGGGAACGCCAACAGGAACACCAGAATATAGAGCATGCGCTTGAGTTCACGACCTGGGTCTTCTGTCGCCGACCAGGCCAGGCTGAGCCCGCTCCACACCATCAGTAACAGCACGCTCCCCCACAAGGCCGGCTGGCGCTTCCAGGCCTGCACCAGCACGCGGCGGGCAGACCACGCCAACACCAGCGTCGGCAACCACAGGAACAACACCAGGCCTTGTTGATAGAGCTTGTTGCTCGGCGCCAGGGCAATCGCCGCCAGGAACCAGACCAGACCAAATCCCAACCAGGCCCGCGCCCAGTCTTTTTGATACAACATCCTTCCTCCCCGATGAATCAAACACACCATCCATGGTGCTACCGCATTATTTTCGGCATTATTGCCGGTCATTTTGCTCGCCAGACGACAAGGCTCTATTCATGCAATGCTCCCGGCTCACCCAGGTCGACTTCGACCAGCTGACACTTGGCGCACAGGTGCTAGAGGCAGACAGCCATGGCGCCAAAGTCTACCTGCTCGCAGATGGAAATTTCCTCAAGGTTTTTCGTAGGAAAAGGCTGATTTCATCTGCGCTGCTGCGCCCTTACTCGCAGCGCTTCGTCGATAATGCCGCACGCCTGGCGCAACTGGGCATCCCTACCCTCGAGGTCATCAGCCAGCACAAGCTCGACCTGCCAGGCCGCACAGCCGTGCTCTATCGCCCGCTGCCCGGGCGCACGCTGCTGCAGATGTCACGCGATGAAGGTTTCAGTTGGGACATTTACCTGCCGCGCCTGGTCGAATTGATTCGCCAGCTGCACCGCAGCGGTGTGTACTTCCGTTCGCTGCACCTGGGCAACGTGGTGGTCACCCCCGACCAGCGCCTGGGCCTGATCGACGTGGCTGACATGCGCTTCCTGCGCCCGCCGCTGTCGGCGCGCATGATCCGGCGTAACGTGCAGCATATGGTGCGTTACATTGAGCGGGAAAACCTGGGCGACCGGTTCCCCCTCGCTGCGTTCGAAGCGGCCTTGCTGGCGCGCTGAGTGTCAGTTGCGCAACAGGCTCTGGGAACCGTTGCAGAAGGCTTGCCAGGCCTGTTCCGGCGCCAGTGCCTGGCGCTGCCTGGCGGCTACGGCCGAGGCACTGAGCGCCGCGCAGTGCTCGATCGCCTCGGCCCAGGCGCCCTCGTCGGCAACAGGCAGGTAGCCACCGGTGTCCCGCAGCTGCTCGCGAAACACCTGCAGGTCGCTGCACACCACCGGCACATCGGCCATCACCGCCTCTTGCACCACCAGCCCCAGGCCTTCTGAGCGCGAAGGCACTAACAACCAGTCAAACGCCCGGTACAGTTGCTGCAGGTCTTCGCGATACCCGCGCAGATGAACGCGCCCCGCCAGCCCCAGTGCATCGATTCGCGCTTCCAGCACGGCGTGCTGGGGGCCCTCACCAATGATCGCCAGCTGCAAGTCTGGCTGCCGTGCACTGGCCTTGGCGAAGGCCCCGATCAGCATTTCGAAGCCTTTGCTTTCCACCAGGCGCCCTACCGCACCGAGCATTACGGCGGCATCCTGAGGTAACTGCAGCGCCTTTCTGGCCTGCTCCCTGCTGCGCAACGGCTCGACGAACGCCAGCGGGTCAAGCGCCATACGCAAGGTTTGCACCGGCCTGCCCAGATCACGTTCCAGCGACTCGGCTAACGTCTGCGACACCGCCGCAATACTCAGGCGTTCAGGCGCAAGCATGCGCAACAGGCGGATATCGCCGCCGTTCAGCCGCGTCTTGCCATGGAACAGCACCTTGGCCCGCAGCTCGGGAATGCTCTGCAGCAGCGGCAATACCAGGCGTGCAACGCCAATGCCGTCGAGCAGGACGACTTCAGCCCTGGCCTCGGTCAGCGCCTTGCGCAAGCGCATGCGCAGCCAAGGCCGCAGCAGGCGCCACAAGTGGCGACCCTTCAGTGCACGTGACGGCATGTGCCACTCCCGGGTCGAGCCAAGCCCACAGCAGAGCCCGCTTCCCAGCAGCAGCCAGTTACTGATTCGGGCATCGGCACCCGCGTTGGACAGTACCTGCCGATGTACCTTGTGGATGGACACATACGGCGTTCCACCCGCCCACATCATATTGACGATGTTCATGGGCCCTCTCCCGCTCATGTCAGGTGGGACAGCGACTTCATTGAACAAAAATGGTGATACCCATGCCGATCAAGGCACCCGTCACCAGCGTCAATGCCAGCTTGATGCGATCACGTTGACGACGCTTGGCCTTACGTTCCACTTCGATGGGCAAGGTCACGTGATTGCCAAATCCAGTGTGCAATACTGCATCACCCTCCAAGGTGACCGCTGTCAGATTTAACTCAGCGTAGCGTCGGGAAAGCGCCTTCTCTCCAGCATAGGCTGCAAATGGCGCACAGCGCTGGTAATCGCTCAAACGACGCAGGCCGGGGTTCAACGAAAACGCCTGCCATTCCGCCTTTTCCGACAACAATGGGTAGCAAGGCACGCCAGCGATCACCTGGCGATCGCCCAGGTGGATGTACGGGCTGTGCACAGCCAGGTCATGGGCATGACTGCGCAACCACACCTGCAGCAGGTTGGGGCTTGCCTCCAGAATGGCCTGCGAGTCTTCGACAAACCCCTGGCGGTAGAAATGCCAGTCGTCTTCGCAGTGGAAGATGTACGGCGTCTTGACGTGGCTGTACGCCAGGTCGATAGACGGCAGCTGGCCCAGCTTGGGCCGGTTGACGAACACCTTGCAGTGCGGTTTCCAGTGCTCCGGCACAGCGCCATGCACAGCATCGTCACCGGAGTCTTCGGTGATGAACACCTCGCGGATGGGCGCCGTGTTGTAGCGATCGAAACTCTCAAGGGTGTCTTTGAGCAGATCAAACCGCCCACAACTGGTCACGACGAGCGTGACGTCACTCTCATTTGAAAAGCGCACCGGACTCCCTCCGCATTGCGACTATCGGCTTTCAACCCCGCTCCTGGGCGCGAAAGCACTTATGTTAGATGCCCAGCTTCAAGCGCAGCCGCTGCCATGCTGACAATGGCGGGTGGGGCCTGAGTGCCGGGCGCATGTGGTCGACGATGCTACGTCCAACTGCGCCGAAACTGAAACGGGAAACCGCCAGGTGGCGGCCATTTTCTGCGATCTGTCGCGCCAGTTCAGGTTCCGCACGCAAGCGCCGGAGCTTGTCCTGAAGGGCCGGGATGGTGTCATAGAACACCACGTTGTGCATGTCCTGCAGGCCCAGCGCACGGTTTTCTTCATCGCCCTGGTCGTACGCCAGCAATACACAGCCACAGGCCATGGCTTCGAAGTTCTTGATCATGTACTCGCCCATGCCGACATCGGCACTGACAAAGAACCGGATACGGTTGAGCGTGTTGCAGTAGTCCTCGCCCGACTTGGTGCGGGTTACCAGCAGGTTCTCGACTTGCCCCAACTCGTCCAGCAGCGCCTTGCGACCGCTGTAGGCCACGCTGTTGACACTGCCGACGAAGGCCAGTTCGATATCGCGCTCGCGCCCTTGGTCGGCCAGCAACTGCTCGTCATAACCCTTGGGCACGAACACCGCATCGAAACCTTCCTGGCGCAGGCGCTCGCTGACCATGTAGCCGGAACTGATCACCCGCGCCCAGGGCAACTGGCGGTAATGGGCGCTGAACTTGCCGGTGTACTTGCACGGGATGTAGTTCTGGTAGGCGTCGTGTTCGAGGATGACCAGGTTGGGTACGGTGCGAATGAACGCCACCTGGCGGATTTCCTGCTTGAAGCGCAGGAAGAACACGATGCGGTCATAACGCTCGACCTGCACCTCACGCTTGAAATAGCGGCGCAGGTTGCGCTGGTCTTCGCTGGTCAGCCAGCGCAGGTCGCATTCACAGTTGGCCGCGACGCCGTCGTACAGGCGGTCGAGAATCGCCCGCTGCTCTTTCTGTACCAGAAATAGGACTTTCATTACGTTCCTTGGGCGCTCTGCGCCATCGCGGTCAGGTTTACAGCTCACGCCGCCAGAACAGCTCGTGCCGGCGCACCGCCTTGCGGAAGAACTCGTTCCCCCCGTAAGGCGACGGACGGCGCCCGGCCAGCCAGCGTTGCAGCAGCCGGCGCAGGCGGCGCTTGAACGGTGCGGCCGGCTGCAGGTCGTGCATCATGCCCAGGGCCATGGCCTTGTCACGCTGGGTGGCCAGGTCCAGCACCAGGCTGCACGGGGCCCACGCCTGCCCGGCGCTCAATTGCGGCGGCAAGGCCACGCCATCACCACTGTCGCCCATCGGCCAGCGGTCGTTGTCGTGCAGGTGGTTGGCATAGCAAAGCAGCGTTTTCGGCTGCCAGGCAAGGCCCTGCAGGGCCTCAAGCACGGCGGCCTGGGCGCAGATGTGGTCGGGGTGCGGGTCGAGCTGCGGGTGCGGCATCACCAGCACCTCGGGCCTGGCCATTTCCAGCAGCGCGCGCAGGTCGGCCAGTAGGTTGTGCCAGGTGGGGGCGCCATCCTCATCGGCCGGCAGCAGAAATGGATTGAACTGGCGGAACGGGCGGATATCGGCCATGTCGGCCTCGCGGGACGCCACAGGCTGGTCGGGCACCGCCTGCATGGCCGGCAACTGCAGGCAGAAGTAGCCCAGTTGCACGCAGCGTGACTCCGGCACACCGGCCCAACGCGGCACGGCAATGCTGTCCCAGGCGCGCAGGCGCCCTTTCAGGCGGGCGGCCTCGGCCTTGGCCAGGCCCATCTGCTGATAGTGCTCGGCCTCGATTTCGCCGGCGGTCAGGGTTACCACCCAGGTTTCGTCAGCCTGGCTGTACAGGCCATAAGCGGCCAGCTCGGCGTCGTCAGCATGCGGGGCAATCACCATTACCCGACGCCGCTGCAGCTCGACCGCTGGCGTTATCCACAGGCGCGGCTGGCCTGCCAGCCGGCAATGCCGGCCGCGCAGGCGCAACGTGCCCGCCTGTAGCGGCGCTGCCAGGCCAGTCAGGTTGAGGAAGCGCAGGCCATCGACACCACGCTCGAAGGTTTGCCGGTCTACCTGATCGCCAGCCTGCAGCTCGACCCGCGGGTCGAGGAAACGTCCCAGCCAACTGTTTTTTACCTGCAGTTCAAGGATCAGGGTTTCATCGCCCTGCAACGTGCAGCCGGCCTTGAGCACGCCATCGTGCAGGCTGGCAGCAACCGGTCGCGCCTGCTCGCCGAAGTCGTAGGCGTAGTCTTCGCCTGGCGCATAGAACAGGTGGTCGGCGAACCAGGCTTCGTGGGCGGCCCAGAGCAGTGGCAACAGCAGCAGTGGCAACCACCACCAACTGAATACCCCCAGGGCGACCAGCGCGACCAGCCCCGCCAGCAAGCCCAGGCGCTTGTTGCGCCGGTGGCGCCTGAGCAACTGCTGCTTGCGACTCACGCCTGATACACCGGCACGGGGTTGCACCAGCGGTCCTTGTACTCGCGGTCGGCACGGCCGAACGAGAAGCGCAGCGGCTTGTTGCGCGCGCGGGCGTCATCCCAGGCGGCCTGGGTGTTGAGGAAGCTCAGCACGCTGCCGGGGCTGAAGGCCTTGGTTTCAGGGTCGACACCGCCATTGATGTACTCGACGCTGATCCATTCCGGCGCTTCGACGCGGTACACCAGCTGGATGGCAATCGGCTTGCCGTCCAGCAGCAATACCGAACCGATCAGCAGCTCACGCAAGCGCTGCAGCACATCGGCCATGCGCTCGGCACCGGTGGCCGGGAAGCCCCAGCGGCGCTGGAACAGGTCGCAGTACATGCTGGCGATTTCCTGCGCGCTGAAGTCACTGATCGGGCGCACCACGCCGCCCGCCTCTTCCAGCAGGCGCAGTTCGCGGCGCTGGTTGTAGCGAAACTTCTTCGACAGGTCTTCATGTGCCCGGGCCATGGCCAGCTGTTCCTTCTGCGCCTTCAGGCCGCTGAAACGGCCTTGGTTCAGTTCGGACAGGTAGCGCACGGTATGGCGCAACGGGGCGGCAGCATCGGCCGCCGCCGGCAGGATGATTTCGGCATTGCCGAGGTCGAACAGGGCTTTCTTGCCGGCGCGCTTGAGCACGTCCTTGGACAGCGCCAGGTGGCGGCCCCAGGCCGGAATCGCGGCCTTGAGCTCACCCGCCTGATGCCAGCCCAGGTAACGCACCGGGATCTGCGCCAGGTCGGCCAGTTGCTCGACCACCAGCGGGTGGGTGGCGACGCTGCCGCCAAAGCGGGCCCACGCCTCGGCGTAAGCCTTGGCATCGATGACTTGCCAACCGCGTTCGCGGAAGGCCTGGATACGATTGAGCATCAGGCTTGCCCCACCAGCGCACGCACTTGCGGCAACTGCCAGAAGGCCTCGCGCACGGCCTGATCAGAGAAGCGCTCGCGCAGGCGCTGCAGCATGAGCTGGGCACACACTTCGCGCTGTTCGGCACTCAGGACAGCCATGTGCTCCAGGCCTTGGGCCAGTTGCTCGGCATCGCCCAGCGGGAACAGCACGCCAACGCCCTCGACCACCTCGCGCGCGCCGCCACAGGCCGTGGCCAGCACCGGCACACCGGCAACCATGGCTTCGAGCAGGACCATGCCGAACGGCTCATGGTCGGAGCTCAGGGCAAACACATCGAAGGCCTGGAAGTAACGGCGCGCATCCGGCACCTGGCCAAGGAAGTCCACCTGCCCGGCAATGCCCAGCTCGGTGGCCAGGGCCTTGAGTTTTTCTTCCAGGCGGCCCTTGCCGAGAATCGCCAGGCGCGCACCGGCCGGCAGCCCCGGCAGCGCCTGGGCAAAACCACGCAACAGAGTGGCCTGGTCCTTGTCCGGGTGCAGGCGCCCGACGTTGCCGACGACCCACGCCTGGGCATCCAGGCCCAGCGCCCGGCGCGCCACGGCACGCGGCACCAGGGCTGCTTGCAGGGCGTCGATGTCGATGCGGTTGTACAGGGTCTGGATGCGCTCGGCCGGCCACTGCGGCAGGCAGCGGCGCATGTCGTCGCGCACCGCGTCCGACACGCCGAGCAGGCTCAGGCGCTTGCTGAACAGGTTGGCGAACAGGCGCCGCCCCTTGCGCTGGTAGTCACCGAAGGCATGGTGCACACCGATAACCGGCAGGCCGGTACCCAGCAACGCCACGTAGATCGGCTTGAAGCGGTGGGCGATGCAGAACGCGAAATTACGCTCGGCCGCGATCCGCCGCAGTGCGCGGATCGCCCCAAGCTTCAGGCCACGCACGGCCTTGGAGCTGAACGCCAGGAACAGCACCTCGTCCGACGCGCAGCCGGCCGCTACCTGCGGGTCGGCGGCACCGGTGAGGAACACCGTGGTGACCTGGTAGCCACGCCCCTGGAACAGGCTGGCGTACTGACGGGCACAATCCAGAAAAGGCCCGTCATAGCCATGGCAGAACTGCAGGATGCGCGGTTCAGAGCGGCTGGTCATAGGCGGCGGCGCCGTCCTTCACGACCAGGATGTCTTCCATGATCAGGTACTGCAAGTCCGAGCCGAAGAACATGTTCAGGGCATCGGTCGGCGAGCAGATCATCGGTTCGCCACGGCGGTTCAACGAGGTGTTCAGCGACACGCCGTTGCCGGTCAGGTCTTCCAGCGCCTTCATCATGTCGTAGTAGCGCGGGTTGTACTCGCGCTTGAGCACCTGGGCACGCGAAGTGCCGTCCTCGTGGACCACTTCCGGCACGCGGGTTTTCCACTCTTCAGCCACTTCGAAAGTGAAGGTCATGAACGGCGCCGGGTGGTCGACCTTGATCATCTGCGGGGCGACGGTGTCGAGCATCGACGGGCAGAAAGGTCTCCAGCGCTCACGGAACTTGATCTGGTGGTTGATGCGGTCAGCCACACCTTCGACGCTTGGGCAGCCGATGATCGAACGGCCGCCGAGGGCACGCGGGCCGAACTCCATGCGCCCCTGGAACCAGGCCACCGGGTTGCCATCAACCATGATTTGGGCGATCTGCTGCGGCATGTTGTCGAGCTTGCGCCATTTTGGTGCATTCGGGTGACGGGCGCAGGCGGCGATCACGTCTTCGTTGGAGTACGACGGGCCGAGGTAGACGTGTTCCATCTTCTCGACCGGCACACCACGAGCGTGGGAAACATAGGCTGCGGCGCCTACGGCAGTACCGGCGTCGCCGGAGGCCGGCTGCACGAACAGCTCTTTCACGTCCGGGCGGGCGATGATCTTCTGGTTGAGCTTGACGTTCAGCGCACAGCCGCCGGCAAAGGCCAGCTTGCCGGTTTCACGCAGGGTGTCGCCCAGGTAGTGGTCGATCATCTGCAGCGCCAGCTTCTCGAACAGCGCCTGCATGCTGGCCGCGTAATGGATGTACGGTTCGTCGGCGATGTCGCCTTCGCGCTTTGGACCCAGCCATTCGATCAGCTTCGGCGAGAAGTAGAAGCCCTTGCCCTTCTCTTTATGACGGCGCAGGCCGATGACGTTGGCGTACTCGGTGTTGATCACCAGCTCACCGTTTTCAAAGCTGGCCAAGCGCGAGAAATCGTATTTGCTGGCATCACCATACGGCGCCATGCCCATGACCTTGAACTCGCCGTCGAGCATCTCGAAGCCGAGGAACTCGGTGATTGCGCCGTACAGGCCACCCAGCGAGTCCGGGTCGAAGAATTCCTTGATCTTGTGGATCTTGCCGTTTTCGCCGTAGCCAAAGAAGGTGGTGGCGTATTCGCCTTTCCCGTCAATGCCGAGGATGGCGGTTTTTTCCTTGAAGCCCGAGCAGTGGTAGGCGCTGGAGGCGTGGGCCAAGTGGTGCTCGACCGGCTCGATCTTGACCTTTTTCGGGTCGAAGCCCAGCTGCTCCAGGCACCAAACGATCTTTTTACGGTAGCGCTTGTAGCGACGGTTGCCCATCAGGATGGCGTCGAGGGCGCGATCCGGGGCGTACCAGTAGCGCTTGGCATAGTGCCAGCGCGCCTTGCCGAACAGGCTGATCGGGGCGAACGGGATGGCTACCACGTCGACGTCGGATGGCTTGATGCCTGCCTGTTCCAGGCAGAACTTCGCCGACTCGTAGGGCATGCGGTTCTTCGCATGCTTGTCACGCACGAAGCGCTCTTCTTCGGCGGCGGCAATCAGCTTGCCGTCAATGTACAGGGCCGCGGAAGGGTCATGGCTAAGGGCGCCGGACAGGCCAAGAATCGTCAATGCCAAGGGATTAGCCTCTTCATTCGGTAGAAATGCGCCAGCGGCCGCTTGGGCGGGTGGCGACTAAAGGGCGGGATTATAACGCAAACATGTGCGTAACGCGGCAACCTGTACCGGCCTCATCGCCGGCAAGCCAGCTCCCACAGGTACACTATCGCCCTTGAGGTCTGCACTGTACCGGTGGGAGCTGGCTTGCCGGCGATGAGGCCAGCACAGGCAACCAAGATTATTCGGCGATCAGCCAGTCCATGCGGTAGCTACCGGCAGTCTGCGCCAGTTCCTTGGCCAGCCACGGCAACAGCTCTTTCAGCTCTTCTTCCAGCCCCCACGGCGGGTTGGCGATGGCCAGACCGGAGCCGTTCAGGCCCTGCGGGCTGTCCTGGTGGTGCACATACAGCTCGACCCGCAGCAGCTTCGGGGCGCCGGTGCTGGTCAGGTCCTGGTAATAGCGGGTCAGCGAGCGCTGGTCCTTGATCGGGTACCAGATGGCCGCGACGGTCTGGCGCATGCGGCCAATCGCCTCTTTCATGGCAGTGGTGCAGCGCTTGAGCTCGTCGGCCTGCTCGAACGGCGGGTCGATCAGCATGATCGCGCGCTTTTCCTGTACTGGCAGCAAGGCCCGCGGCACATGCCAGCCTTCGCCCAGGTGCACGGTCACGCGCGGGTCTTTCTTCATGTTCTCCTTGAGCAGCGGCCCGTCTTCGGGGTGCTTCTCGTTGAGCAAGGCGCGGTCCTGCTGGCGCATCAGGCGGCGGGCCAGCTCGGGCGAACCCGGGTAGTAACGCAGTTCGCCGTCGGCGTTCAGGCGCTTGATGATGCGCAGGTAGTCGTCAGCCATGGCCGGTAGATCATCGCGGTTCCACAGGCGGGCGACGCCTTCCAGGTATTCGCCGGTGCGGCTTGCCTGGTCGCCTTGCAGGTCGTACAGACCAAGCCCTGCGTGGGTATCGATGTAGGCGAACGGCTGCTCCTTGCGCGACATCAGGGCGATGAGGCGGGTCAGCACGATGTGTTTGAGGACGTCGGCGTGGTTGCCGGCGTGGAAGGCGTGACGATAGTTCATGGTAACTCCTGCGAAGGCGGCAAGTTTACCTTGCCTTGCAGGCGGAGTCAGGCCTGGCTGCTGGCCGGTGTTGGCTTCTTCGCGGGTGAACCCGCTCCTACAGAGGCCTGCACAGCTCTCAAATTCTGTGCAGTACCTGTGGGAGCGGGTTCACCCGCGAAGCAGGCGCCGCCGACTCAGCGTGTATTACTTGTCAGCGTGATACGCCGCATCAGCCGTCTCGAAGCGCTGCACCATCGCCTGCGAAGGGCTGCCCATCTTGCTCACCACGAAAATGGCAATGCTCGCCAGCAGGAAGCCCGGGATGATTTCGTACAGGCCCCAGGTATCGATCTGCTTCCACAGGATCACGGTCAGTGCACCCACCACGATACCGGCCAGTGCGCCGTTACGGGTCATACCCTTCCACAGCACCGAAATCAGCACCACCGGACCGAAGGCGGCACCGAAGCCGGCCCAGGCGTAGGCCACCAGGCCCAGCACGCGGTTTTCCGGATTGGCCGCCATGGCGATAGCGATCAGGGCCACGGCCAGCACCATCAGACGGCCGACCCACACCAGCTCGCGCTGCGAAGCGTTCTTGCGCAGGAAGGCTTTGTAGAAGTCTTCGGTCAGGGCGCTGGAGCACACCAGCAGCTGGCAGCTCAGGGTGCTCATTACCGCCGCGAGGATGGCCGACAGCAGTACACCGGCGATCCATGGGTTGAACAGGATCTTCGCCAGCTCGATGAACACACGCTCGTGGTTCTCGGTAACTGGGCCGGCCAGGTCAGGGTTAGCCGAGAAGTAGGCGATACCGAAGAAGCCCACGGCGCAGGTACCGGCCAGGCACAGGATCATCCAGGTCATGGAGATGCGGCGGGCGTTGGCGATCGACTTCACCGAGTCTGCCGCCATGAAGCGCGCCAGGATGTGCGGCTGGCCGAAGTAGCCCAGGCCCCAGCCCATCAGGGAGATGATCCCGATGAAGGTTGCGCCTTTGAGCATGTCGAAGTTGGCCGGGTTGATCGCCTCGATGGCCGCGAAGGTAGTGTCGAAGCCGCCGGTGGAAATCAGCACGATGACCGGGGTGAGGATCAGCGCGAAGATCATCAAGGTCGCTTGCACGGTATCGGTCCAGCTCACCGCCAGGAATCCACCGACGAAGGTGTAGGCAATGGTGGCCGCAGCGCCAGCCCACAGGGCGGTTTCGTACGACATGCCGAAAGTGCTTTCGAACAAACGGGCACCGGCAACAATGCCGGAAGCGCAGTAGATGGTGAAGAACACCAGGATGACGATCGCCGAAATGATGCGCAGCAGGCCGCTGCTGTCTTCGAAACGGCTGGAGAAGTAATCCGGCAGGGTCAATGCGTCGCCGTTGTGCTCGGTCTGCACCCGCAGGCGACCGGCCACGAACAGCCAGTTCAGGTAGGCACCAACGGTCAGGCCGATGGCGATCCAGGCTTCGGACAGGCCGGAGAAGTAGATGGCGCCCGGCAGGCCCATCAGCAGCCAGCCACTCATGTCGGAGGCGCCGGCAGACAGCGCGGTAACCACGCTACCCAGGCTGCGACCGCCCAGAATGTAATCGGAAAGGTTGTTGGTGGAGCGATAGGCGGCGAAGCCGATCAGCACCATTGCCGCGATGTAGATCACGAAGGTGATCGTTAGTGGATTGCCCATGCGTGTGCCCTGGCGTTTGTTTTTATCTCATGCACAACCGCAGCGATGGCGGTTGCACCCAGGCGACGAATGCTATGCAACAACGCAAAGCGGGTGCAACCATTTTTCATGTGCAAGTTGCACCTGCCCGCGCACTTTTCCGATAAAACCGCTTTTTTGCTCCTTTTTGGCGCATAGACGTCGTTTTTAAGACAAATACGCACCAAAAACGACCCTTTGTCAGGTGTGGAAATGTCTGTCAGACGAGTTGCACCTCGTACACAAAAAATTCGGGTTGCACCTGGTTGCACCCGAATTGTCCTACAGGCTAATCTTGGCATCAGCTTAGGCCACAGCCGTGGCAATAACGAGGATAAGAAATGGCGACGACCACCCTTGGGGTCAAACTAGATGACCCTACCCGTGAGCGACTCAAGGCAGCAGCGCAGTCGATTGACCGCACGCCGCACTGGTTGATCAAGCAAGCGATCTTCAACTACCTGGAGAAGCTCGAGGGTGGCGCCACCCTGACCGAACTCAACGGTCATGCCAGCAACCTGGCCGATGATGCCGGCGAAGTTCAGGCCGACCACAGCCATCAGTGCTTCCTCGAATTCGCCGAGAGCATCCTGCCCCAGTCGGTACTGCGCTCGGCGATCACCGCCGCCTATCGCCGCCCTGAGCAGGAAGTGGTGCCGATGCTGCTGGAGCAGGCCCGCCTGAGCGCGCCGCTGGCCGAGGCCACCAACAAGCTGGCCGCCGGCATCGCCGAAAAACTGCGCAACCAGAAGAGCGCTGGCGGCCGCGCCGGCATCGTCCAGGGCCTGCTGCAGGAGTTCTCGCTGTCGTCGCAGGAAGGCGTGGCGCTGATGTGCCTGGCCGAAGCCCTGCTGCGCATTCCCGACAAGGGCACCCGCGACGCACTGATCCGCGACAAGATCAGCACCGGCAACTGGCAGCCGCACCTGGGCAACAGCCCGTCGCTGTTCGTCAACGCCGCCACCTGGGGCCTGCTGCTGACCGGCAAGCTGGTCAGCACCCACAACGAATCCGGCCTCACCTCCTCGCTCACCCGCATCATCGGCAAGAGCGGCGAGCCGATGATCCGCAAGGGCGTCGACATGGCCATGCGCTTGATGGGCGAGCAGTTCGTCACCGGCGAGACCATCGCCGAAGCCCTGGCCAACGCCAGCCGCTTCGAGGCCAAGGGCTTCCGCTATTCCTATGACATGCTGGGTGAAGCGGCACTGACCGAGCATGACGCACAGAAGTACCTGGCGTCCTACGAGCAGGCCATCCACTCGATCGGCAAGGCCTCGCATGGCCGCGGCATTTATGAAGGCCCAGGCATCTCGATCAAGCTGTCCGCGCTGCACCCCCGCTACAGCCGCGCCCAGTACGAGCGCGTGATGGAAGAGCTGTACCCGCGCCTGCTGTCGCTGACCCTGCTGGCCAAGCAGTACGACATCGGCCTGAACATCGACGCCGAGGAAGCCGACCGCCTGGAGCTGTCGCTCGACCTGCTCGAACGCCTGTGCTTCGAGCCGTCGCTGGCCGGCTGGAACGGCATCGGCTTTGTTATCCAGGCCTACCAGAAGCGCTGCCCGTACGTGATCGACTACGTCATCGATCTGGCCAAGCGCAGCCGCCACCGCCTGATGATCCGCCTGGTGAAAGGCGCCTACTGGGACAGCGAAATCAAGCGCGCCCAGGTCGAAGGCCTGGAAGGCTACCCGGTCTACACCCGCAAGGTGTACACCGACGTGTCCTACGTTGCCTGCGCCCGCAAGCTGCTGGCCGTGCCGGAAGCCATCTACCCGCAGTTCGCCACCCACAACGCCCACACCCTGTCGGCCATTTACCACATCGCCGGGCAGAACTATTACCCGGGCCAATACGAATTCCAGTGCCTGCACGGCATGGGCGAGCCGCTGTACGAGCAAGTGGTCGGCAAGATTGCCGATGGCAAGCTGAACCGCCCTTGCCGCGTCTATGCACCGGTCGGCACCCACGAAACGCTGCTGGCCTACCTGGTGCGCCGCCTGCTGGAAAACGGCGCCAACACCTCGTTCGTCAACCGCATCGCCGACCACTCGATCTCGATCCAGGAACTGGTCGCCGACCCGGTCGCCAGCATCGAGCGCATGGGCACCCAGGAAGGCAGCCTCGGCCTGCCGCACCCGCGCATCCCGCTGCCGCGCGACCTGTATGGCACTGAGCGGGCCAACTCGGCCGGCATCGACATGGCCAACGAACACCGCCTGGCGTCGCTGTCCTGCGCCATGCTGGCCACCGCCCACAACGACTGGAAGGCCGCCCCGCTGCTGGCCTGCGCTGCCAGCGAGTCTGCTGCTGTGCCTGTACTGAACCCGGCAGACCTCCGCGATGTTGTCGGCCATGTGCAGGAAGCCACCGTTGCCGACGTCGACAACGCCATTCAGTGTGCGATCAATGCGGCACCCATCTGGCAGGCTACCCCGCCGGCAGAACGGGCTGCGATCCTGGAGCGCACCGCCGACCTGATGGAGGCTGAGATCCAGCCGCTGATGGGCTTGCTGATCCGCGAAGCAGGTAAAACCTTCGCCAACGCTATCGCCGAAGTACGCGAGGCCGTGGACTTCCTGCGCTACTACGCGGTGCAGGCCCGCAACGACTTCAGCAACGACGCCCACCGCCCGCTGGGCCCGGTGGTGTGCATCAGCCCGTGGAACTTCCCGCTGGCGATCTTCTCCGGCCAGGTGGCCGCAGCCCTGGCCGCCGGTAACCCGGTGCTGGCCAAGCCTGCCGAACAAACCCCACTGATCGCAGCCCAGGCCGTGCGCCTGCTGCTGGAAGCCGGCATCCCTGAAGGCGTGCTGCAACTGCTGCCAGGCCGCGGCGAAACCGTCGGTGCCGGCCTGGTCGGTGACGAGCGCGTCAAAGGCGTGATGTTCACCGGCTCTACCGAAGTGGCCCGCCTGCTGCAGCGCAATGTCGCCGGTCGCCTGGACAACCAGGGCCGCCCAATCCCGCTGATCGCCGAAACCGGTGGCCAGAACGCGATGATCGTCGACTCCTCGGCGCTGACCGAGCAGGTGGTGATCGACGTGGTGTCCTCGGCCTTCGACAGTGCCGGCCAGCGCTGCTCGGCCCTGCGCGTACTATGCCTGCAGGAAGACTCCGCCGACCGCGTGATCGAAATGCTCAAAGGCGCCATGGCCGAAAGCCGCCTGGGTTGCCCGGACCGCCTGGCCGTGGACATTGGCCCGGTGATCGACGCCGAAGCCAAGGCCGGTATCGAGAAGCACATCCAGGGCATGCGCGAGAAAGGCCGCTCGGTCTATCAGGTCGCCATCGCCGATACGGCCGAGATCAAGCGCGGCACCTTCGTCATGCCGACCCTGATCGAGCTGGACAGCTTCGACGAGCTGAAGCGCGAAATCTTCGGCCCGGTGCTGCACGTGGTGCGCTACAACCGCCGCAACCTCGACCAGCTGATCGAGCAGATCAACAACTCCGGCTACGGCCTGACCCTCGGCGTGCACACCCGCATCGACGAGACCATCGCCAAAGTGGTGGAAACCGCCAACGCCGGCAACATGTACGTCAACCGCAACATCGTCGGTGCAGTAGTAGGCGTGCAGCCGTTCGGTGGTGAAGGCCTGTCCGGTACCGGCCCGAAAGCCGGTGGCCCGCTGTACCTGTACCGCCTGCTGTCGACCCGCCCGGCCGACGCGATCGGCCGCCACTTCCAGCAGCAGGACGGCGAAGGCAAGCCGGACCGTACCCTGCACGAACAGCTGGTCAAGCCACTGCACAGCCTGAAGGCCTGGGCGGAGAGCAACCAGCTGGCCGACCTGGCGGCGCTGTGCAGCCAGTTCGCCGGTCAGTCGCAGAGCGGCATCGCCCGCCTGCTCCCAGGCCCGACTGGAGAGCGCAACAGCTACACCATCCTGCCGCGCGAGCACGTGCTGTGCCTGGCTGACAACGAAGCCGACCTGCTGGCGCAGTTTGCCGCGGTATTGGCTGTTGGCAGCTCGGCAGTATGGGCTGACGGCGAGCCGGGCAAAGCCCTGCGCGCCCGCCTGCCGCGTGAGCTGCAGGCCAAGGTGAAACTGGTGGCGGACTGGAACAAGGATGAAGTGGCGTTCGACGCCGTGATCCACCATGGCGACTCGGACCAACTGCGTGGCGTTTGCCAACAGGTGGCCAAGCGCGCCGGGGCGATTGTGGGTGTGCACGGGCTGTCCAGCGGGGATCACCAGATTGCGCTGGAGCGACTGGTGATTGAGCGGGCGGTGAGTGTGAATACCGCGGCGGCGGGGGGGAATGCCAGTTTGATGACTATTGGCTGAGGCTGAGGGTTGTTGAGGAAAAGGGAGAGCTTTGGCTCTCCCTTTTTATGGGTGCATGTCTTGAGATTGGGGTTGGGCTGACAGGTGCTTGCCACAACATTTTCAGCGCCTATGAGATCGAGCGCCGCCCGCGCGGCGCTTCGCGGGGCAAGCCCGCTCCCACAGTCTGTTTCGGGCCAGTTACTCCTGCCTCCTCCGCACTCGCACCCTGGGTGCATGGCTGGACATTGCAGAAAAGCAGCGGCGACACCTTCAATATCGAATGGAACAAACAAGGCGGCCAGCGGTGAACTCACAGGAGTGATTGGCCCGAAACAGACTGTGGGAGCGGGCTTGCCCCGCGAAGCGCCGCGCGGGCGGCGCTCGATCTCACAGGCGCTGAAATTGTTGTGGCGAACACATGGCAGCCTTCACCCTATCTTAAGCCAACCCCTCACTGCTTCATCCCCAACTCAGCATCATCCATCAGCGCCTTGGCCATCGCACTCAGGTAATGGGCAGCCCAGATCATCATCGGCTTCTCATCCATCAACCCGGTGATGGTCAGTTCGCGCACATAGCCCATCAACTCCGAAGACTGCTCGCGGGCGTCTCTGCACGGGATACCGGGCTCGATGCGGAACAACGGGTGGTTACCGTTTTCGCCTTGGTAAAAAGTGGTTTTGCCGACGGTGAATTGGGTGTCTTCTGTTGTCATTGTTCAATCCCCTGATAATTCTTGGCTGCCTGGGCCGGCCCTTTCGCGGGTAAACCCGCTCCTACAAAGACCACCGCAGGCCCTGGCATGTGATGCCCGTTGTAGGAGCGGGTTTACCCGCGAAAGGGCCAGCCCAGGCGACATATCAACAAAGCCTTACAGCAGGCATCTGCCCCTGCATCGGGTTGTCTTCAGAAAAAGGGGATCAAGGGGTGGATCAGGAACATTCTTCAGCATCATGGTTCACCTGGTAATGAGGGCCACCACACACCTGCTGTCAAACAAGAGGGTGGCAGCTGTACATGGGTTGACAGACCGGTAGGCAAACCAAAACCCGGCGCACACGAGGTGCCCCATGCACAGCTGCCATAAAGGCAAAGCCATGCGGTTTGACCTGGTCGGCCTGTCAAAGCCGGTCGCTGATTCGCCAGCGACCACCCGAGACTAGGGCCCTACCCAGAGCACCGCAATGGCTTGAAGGGGGTTGGGAGTATGTTTGGGAAATGGACTACATGGAATAGGCAAATACTTAAAAAAAATGTAGGAAATCCGGCTGAAAAATATTTGGCCTCGTAAATGTGCGTCTCCTATATCACAAGGTGCAGTAGACCAAGCCATGGATGACTCACCCCTTAAACCACATCCAAGACAATATCTACCCTACATTTCCCTGCCTCAAGTAGGAAACTTCCCATAGACATTCAGCGACAATATTGAACACTAAGCACATTGACCTCTAGCCTCGCGCATAATTTCATATGCCACTCTCAAAGGGTGGTCTTCATGCGCTGGCAGAATTCAATCATCGACGGCAGGGAACGCTGTATGGCGCATCTAAGGCCTGCCACTCATTCGTTCGAAATCAGCTCGCGCGTCATCAGCGTAGACTTCACATTTGGATTCCACTGTTTCACAGATAACAAGAACGAAGGTCCGCTTATCACCAACCCTCGCTCGAATGAACAGCGGAACTTCAGCCAGAGCCGCTACGACTGCTCAAAGCTACTTCCAGAATTCGTTGCTCGCAGGTTCGTCGATGCCAAGGTTCGCGCCCACTTCGCGGGCAGAAACAATCGCCGATACTTTTGCCTGGACACTTTTGATTACGCGATATTTTTCGAAGTACGCAAATTGGGGGGCAAAGAAAACCACCTAAGGGTGAACGTTATATCCGCCTATCAAGTAGATGCTTGGGGGCGGACGAGCATGCCCAAGGGGCAGCTTTTTAATGTTCGCTACATACTGGAAAAGCGAAATGAAGGCTTGATCATCTAAGCAGCTGCAAACTATTCGAACCCCATAAACAGAAAGCCCCAAAACATTCGTCCTGGGGCTTTCTGCTAAATCTGAATATCGGCCTGGCCTTTCGAATCCCGCTCACTGGCTGGGAGAAATCAGCATCAGCTGGTCCCCGGCATTGCTACCCCCTGATCCAGGGTTCCGGTCTGTAGCAACACCGCAATGCTATCCAAGCGAAGCAACGACGTCAAAGGGATGAACACTCAAAAATGTTTCCGTCTGTTCCTCAACATCAACCGAATCAATCATGGTATCCACCTGTAACTGGCAAAACCTACACTCGCAGCATCCCGCCTCAGGACCGCCCCCATGCCCGAGACCCTGCTCAGCCCCCGCAACCTCGCCTTCGAGCTCTACGAAGTCCTCGACGCCGAAGCCCTCACCCAGCGCCCGCGCTTCGCCGAGCACAGCCGTGAAACCTTCGATGCCGCGCTGACCACCGCGCGCACCATCGCCGAAAGGTTCTTCGCCCCGCACAACCGCAAGGCCGATGAATACGAGCCCCGCTACGTCGATGGCCGCGCCGAGCTGATCCCCGAAGTGAAACCTGCCGTCGATGCCTTCCTCGAAGCCGGTTTCCTCAACGCCAACCGTGACTTCGAGGTGGGTGGCATGCAGTTGCCCAGCCTGGTCTCGCAGGCTTGCTTCGCCCATTTCCAGGCCGCCAACGCCGGCACCACGGCCTACCCGTTCCTGACCATGGGCGCGGCCAACCTGATCGAGAGTTTTGGCACTGAAGAGCAGAAGCGCCTGTTCCTGCAGCCGATGATCGAGGGCCGCTACTTTGGCACCATGGCCCTGACCGAACCCCACGCCGGCTCGTCGCTGGCCGATATCCGTACCCGCGCAGAAGCGGCAGGCGACGGCAGCTACCGGCTCAAGGGCAACAAGATCTTCATCTCCGGCGGCGACCACGAACTGTCGGAAAACATCGTGCACATGGTGCTGGCCAAGCTGCCAGACGCCCCGCCCGGGGTGAAGGGCATTTCGCTGTTCATCGTGCCCAAGTACCACGTCAACCCGGACGGCAGCCGTGGCCCGCGCAACGACGTGCTGCTGGCCGGGTTGTTCCACAAGATGGGCTGGCGCGGCACCACCTCCACGGCGCTGAACTTCGGCGACAACGGCCAGTGCGTCGGTTACCTGGTCGGCCAGCCGCACCAGGGCCTGGCCTGCATGTTCCAAATGATGAACGAGGCGCGTATCGGCGTCGGCATGGGCGCGGTGATGCTGGGTTACGCCGGCTATCTCTATTCGCTGGAATACGCCCGCCAACGCCCGCAGGGCCGGCTTCCGGACAACAAGGACCCGCACAGCCCGGCAGTGCCGATCATCGAACACACCGATGTGAAACGCATGCTGCTGGCCCAGAAAGCCTACGTCGAAGGCGCCTTCGACCTTGGCCTGTATGCCGCGCGCCTGTTCGACGACACCCATACCGCCAGCGATGAAAACGCCCGCAAACAGGCACAGGAACTGCTTGACCTGTTGACCCCGATCGTCAAATCCTGGCCCTCGGCGTTCTGCCTCAAGGCCAACGAGCTGGCGATCCAGATCCTCGGCGGCCACGGTTACACCCGCGAATACCCGGTTGAGCAGTACTACCGCGACAACCGCCTGAACCCGATCCACGAAGGCACCGAGGGCATCCAGTCGCTCGACCTGCTCGGCCGCAAGCTGGCGCAGAACAATGGCGCCGGCCTAAAGCAACTGATCCGCCTGATTGCCGTAACCGGCGAGCGCGCCAGCCACCACCCCAACCTCGACCCACTGCGCCAGCCGCTGGAGCAACTGGTCTACCGCCTTCAAGGGGTAACCCTGGCCCTGCTCGGCGACCTGGCCCAGGGCAAAGTCTCTGGCGCCCTGGCCAACTCGGCGCTGTACCTCAAGGCCTTCGGCCACTGTGTGATCGGCTGGCGCTGGCTGGAACAGGCGATTCACGCCGAACTCGGACTGCTCAAGGGCAGCCCAGCCGACCGCGACTTCTACCTCGGCAAGCTGCAAGCCGCACGTTATTTCCTGACTTGGGAACTACCGGGCTGCCATAATGAGCTGGCATTGCTCGAGGCACGCGACGATACCTGCCTCGGCATGCAAGACGGGTGGTTCTAGGGGGAGCCACCGTTTACACGGAGACTTCCGCATGTTCGATTCCAGCGCCCTGCTGCGCCAGCGCTTTGCCGCGCTGCGCAGTACGGCCGAGTTGTTTTCCCTGCGCCATATGAAACAGTCGCACCAGGCGCTGTCGGTTCGCCGCAATGTTGCCGAGCCGCCCTTCTTCAGCCAGGACGAAGGGGCCATGCTCACCGTGCGGGTCAATGGCGTAGAGGCCTATGCGGCCACCGCCGACCTGTCCCAGGTCGGTCTGCAACGCGCCCTCGAGCAAGCCGAGGCACTGGCCCGGCAGATCGCCCGATACAGCCTGCTGGACCTGCGCGAGCAACCGGTGACCAGCGCTCGCCACGACCACGTCTCGCCCAATTTCGACCAGCCCGTGCCCAGCCTTGGCGACTGCCTCGGCCTGCTCGCCGCCGAATCGGCCAGCGTACCCAAGGACAGCCGACTGGTGGACTGGCAGGCCAGCCTGGGCCTGACACTGGTCGAGCAGACCTACCTGAATTCGGCCGGCGCCGAACTGCGCCACGCCCAGCGCTTCCTGTTCCCAGGTTTGAGCGTGACCGCCAGCGACGGCCAGGACAGCCAGAGCCGCAGCCTGGGCCGCGACAACTTTGGCCAGCAAGGCGGTTTCGAGATCATCGAGCGTTGTGGCCTGGTCGGCGCCGCCAGCCGGGTTGCCGACGAGGCACTGCAGCTGCTGCTGGCACCGAACACGCCCAGCGGCCCACGCGACCTGCTGCTGATGCCGGACCAGATGATGCTGCAGATCCACGAATCCATCGGCCACCCGCTGGAAATGGACCGCATCCTCGGCGACGAGCGTAACTACGCTGGCACCAGCTTCGTCAAAGCCAGCGACTTCGGCCACCTGCAATACGGTTCCAGCCTGCTCAACGTGAGCTTCGACCCGACCATCGGCGAAGAGCTGGCCAGCTACAGCTTTGACGACGATGGCACCGCCGCCAGCAAGCAGTTCCTGATCCGCGAGGGCCTGCTGCTGCGCCCGCTGGGCGGTGCGCTGTCGCAGTTCCGTTCCGGCCTGGACGGGGTGGCCAACAGCCGCGCCTGCGGCTGGAACCGCGCGCCAATCGACCGCATGGCCAACCTCAACATCGAGCCGGGTGACCAATCCCTTGAGCAGCTGATCGCGGGCATCGAGCACGGCATCCTGATGCGCACCAACCGTTCCTGGTCCATCGACGATGCGCGCAACAAGTTCCAGTTCGGCTGTGAATGGGGCCAGTTGATCGAAAACGGCGAGCTCAAGGGCATCGTCAAGAACCCCAACTACCGCGGCATCTCCGCACAGTTCTGGCGCAACCTGGCAGCGGTCGGCGACCACAGCACCTTCCAGGTACTGGGCACGCCCAACTGCGGCAAGGGCGAACCCAACCAGGTGGTGCGCGTCGGTCACGCCTCGCCAGCCTGCGTGTTCCGCCAGATCGACGTATTCGGAGGAGACGCCTGATGCAACACGCATTCGAAACCCTGGTCGGCGATGTGCGCGCCGCCCTGCAAACGGGCGAGCAGTTCACCCTCGGCTACAGCGCCGAACACTCGCAATTCGTGCGTTTCAACCATGCGAAGGTGCGCCAGGCGGGCGAAGTGAGCCAGGCCAGCGCGCAGCTGCGGCTGATTCGCGACGGCCGCCAGGCCGAACAGCAAGTGACCTTGAGTGGCGATGCCCAACTGGACCGCCAACGCCTGACCGATGCGCTGGAACAACTGCGCCAGACCCTGCCGCTGCTGGTCGTCGACCCTTACCTGCGCCTGGACGAAAGCGCCTGGCACAGCCACAGCCAGCAAGCGCAGCCGCTGCCCGAGTTGAGCGAAGTGCTGGCCCTGCTCGACCGCGAAGCCGGTGACCTTGACCTGGTCGGCATCTACGCCGCCGGCCCGATCTGCCGGGGCTTCGCCAGCTCGTTCGGCGCCTTCGGCTGGCACCAGGCCAACAGCTTCAACTTCGACTGGAGCCTGTTCCACGAAAACGGCGAAGCAGTGAAGGCCAACTATGCCGGCCAACTGTGGAGCGCCGACGACTTCACTGCACGCTTGCGCCAGGCACGCGAGCAGCTGGGCTTCCTCGACCTGCCTGCTGTTACCCTCAAGCCCGGCAGCTACCGCGCCTACTTGGCGCCGGCAGCCATGGACGAGATTGCCGGTATGCTGTGCTGGGGCGGTTTCTCGGCTCAAGCCCTGGCCACCGGCAACAGCGCCTTGCAGCGCCTGTACAACCGTGATGCGCGGTTGAGCCCGCTGGTGAGTTTCACCGAGCAGGTCAGTAGCTCGTTGAGCCCGGCGTTTTCCGATGAAGGCTCGCCGCGCCGGGATGTGCCGTTGATTCAGCACGGCCAGGCGCTGCAGCGGCTGATCAGTGCGCGCAGCGCGGCCGAGTTCGAGCTGCTGGCCAACGGCGCCGACAGCTACGAGTCGCCGTGCGCGCTCAGCCTGGCGCCGGGTGGCCTGGCCAATGAGCAGATCCTGGAGCAGTTGGGCACCGGGCTGTACATCAGCAACCTGTGGTACCTGAATTACTCTGACCTGCCAGCGGCGCGCATGACCGGGCTGACCCGGTTTGCCACCTTCTGGGTGGAAAACGGGCAGATTCAAGGGCCGGTGAGCACCATGCGCTTCGATGACAGCCTGTACAGCTTGCTAGGTAGCCAGCTGGAGGACCTGACCCAGGAGCGCGAGATAATTTTGTCGACCAGTACCTATGGACAGCGCAGTACCGGGTCGAGTCATTTGCCGGGGGCGCTGGTCAAAGGGCTTACCCTGACATTGTGATTGGACTTGCCGGCCCTTTCGCGGCTAAAGCCGCTCCTACAACGAACGCGTAACCTTTGTAGGAGCGGCTTTAGCCGCGAAGAGGCCGGCACTGACAAACGAGGAAGTCATGCCCGAACGCACCCCGCTGGACCCCGTCACCGCCCGCTGGATCCCCTGGGTAGTGGCCATCGCTTTCTTCATGCAGTCCCTGGACGGCACCATCCTCAACACCGCGCTGCCGGCCATGGCCCGTTCGCTGGCCGAAGACCCGCTGCGCATGCAGGGCGTGATCATCGCCTACATGCTCACCGTGGCCCTGCTGATTCCCGCCTCGGGCTGGATCGCCGACCGCTTCGGCACCAAGCGCATCTTCTTCAGCGCCATCCTGCTGTTCAGCTTCGGCTCGCTGCTGTGCGCCGCCGCCAACAGCCTCGGCTTCCTGATTTTTGCCCGCGTGGTGCAGGGCCTGGGCGGGGCGCTGATGCTGCCGGTCGGGCGGCTGGTGGTGCTGCGCGCCTACCCGCGCAGTGAACTGGTGCGGATCATGAGTTTCATCACTATCCCCGGCCTGCTCGGGCCGCTGCTGGGGCCAACGGTGGGTGGCTGGCTGGTGGAAATCCTCAGCTGGCACTGGATCTTCCTGCTCAACCTGCCGGTCGGCCTGATTGGCTGCTACGCCGTCTGGAAGTTCATCCCTGACCTGCGCGGCACCGAACGCACCCGCTTCGACACCCCCGGTTTCCTGCTGTTTGGCGCGGCGATGGTGCTGATCACCATTGCCATGGAAGGCCTGGGCGAACTGCACCTGCCACACCTGCGGGTGATGTTGCTGCTGTTTGCCGGCATGGCGTGCCTGGCCGCCTACTGGCTGCGCGCCGGGCGCGACCCCGAGCCGCTGTTCTCGCCCAGCCTGTTCCGCGTGCGCACCTTTGCCATCGGCATCCTCGGTAACCTGTTCTCGCGCCTGGGCAGCGGTGCCCTGCCGTTTCTGGTGCCGTTGCTGCTGCAGGTGGCACTGGGTTACTCGCCGGCCCAGGCCGGCATGAGCATGATCCCGCTGGCAGCGGCAGCCATGCTGGCCAAGTCCGTCGCCAGGCCGCTGATCGAGCGGTTTGGCTACCGCATCATCCTCACCGGCAATACCTTGATGCTGGGCCTGATGCTGGCCAGCCTCGGCCTGGTCGATGAACAAACGCCCTACGCCGTGCTGCTGATTCAGTTGGGCCTGCTCGGCGCGATCAACTCCATGCAATTCACGGCGATGAATACAGTGACGTTGATCGACCTCGACGACGCCAGCGCCAGCAGCGGCAACAGCCTGCTGTCGGTGGTCGCGCAGTTGGCGCTGAGCCTGGGCGTGGCCTGTGCCGGTGCACTGCTCGGCGGCTTTACCGCAGCGGGCAGCGCCGAGGACGTGGAGACCACGCTGGGCGCGTTCCAGCTGACGTTCGTCACCATCGGCATCATGTCCATGCTGGCCGCGGCCATCTTCCTGCAGCTGGCGCCGACAGACGGAAGGCGTGCCCGTCGTCCGGAAGAGCACGTAGAGTCTTAGGGCGAATGGCCATGAGGCTGGTAGACTGTGCGGCATTTTTAGCTTCGCACCGCAGGCCCGCCTCGTGACCACCGAATCCACTGCCTTTGCAACCTTGCCGCTGTCCACTGCCATGCTGGCTAACCTGGACGCCCTCGGCTATGCCTCGATGACGCCGATCCAGGCCCAGAGCCTGCCGGTCATCCTCAAGGGCCAGGACCTGATCGCCCAGGCCAAGACCGGCAGCGGCAAAACCGCCGCCTTCGGCATCGGCCTGCTCAACCCGATCAACCCGCGCTACTTCGGCTGCCAGGCGCTGGTGCTGTGCCCTACCCGCGAGCTGGCCGACCAGGTGGCCAAGGAACTGCGCCGCCTGGCCCGGGCCGAGGACAATATCAAGATCCTGACCCTGTGCGGCGGCGTATCGCTGGGCCCGCAGATCGCTTCGCTGGAGCACGGTGCGCACATCATTGTCGGCACCCCGGGGCGTATCCAGCAGCACCTGGACAAGGGCACCCTGGTGCTCGATGGCCTGAACACCTTGATCCTCGACGAAGCCGACCGCATGCTCGACATGGGCTTCTTCGACGCCATTGCCAGCATCATCGGCAAGACCCCGTCGCGCCGCCAGACCCTGCTGTTCTCGGCCACCTACCCGGCCGGCATCAAGCAGCTGGCCGCCGACTTCATGCGCAACCCGCAACAGGTCAAGGTCGAGAGCCTGCACACCGACAACCAGATCGAGCAGCGCTTCATCGAGATTGATGCAGCGCAACGTCTGGATGCCGTTACCCGCGTGCTTGGCCACTACCGCCCGCAGTCGTGCGTGGCGTTCTGCTTCACCAAGCAGCAGTGCGAGGACGTGGTTGCCCACCTGACCGCCAAAGGCATCGTCGCCCAGGCGCTGCACGGCGACCTGGAGCAACGCGACCGTGACCAGGTGCTGACCATGTTCGCCAACCGCAGCAGCTCGGTGCTGGTGGCTACCGACGTGGCCGCACGCGGCCTGGACATCGATGGCCTGGACATGGTCATCAACGTCGAGCTGGCGCGTGATGCGGAAATCCACGTGCACCGTGTGGGCCGTACCGGTCGTGCCGGCGAGAAAGGCGTTGCAGTCAGCCTGGTGGCCCCGGCTGAAGGGCACCGCGCCCAGGCTATCGAAGCGTTGCAAAAGAGCCCACTGCGCTGGGACCAACTGGACAGCCTGAAGAACAAAGGCGGCGAGCCGCTGCTGCCCGTGATGAGTACCCTGTGCATCGCTGCCGGGCGCAAGGACAAGCTGCGCCCGGGCGATATTCTGGGGGCGCTGACCGGTGATGCCGGTATTCCGGGCAAGCAGGTGGGCAAGATTGCGATCTTTGACTTCCAGGCCTTTGTGGCGGTGGAGCGGGCGCTGGCCAAGCAGGCCATGCAACGCTTGAACAGCGGCAAGATCAAGGGTCGGTCCCTGAAAGTCCGTATCGTCTGACATTTTTTGGGGCTGCTTTGCAGCCCATCGCAGGCAAGCCAGCTCCCACAGGAACTCCACAGGCCTCAGGCTTATGCAATACCTAAGCCAGCCTCCACAGGATCATCACAGGCCTCAGGCCTTGTGCAGCACCTGTGAGCCAGCTCCCACAGGATCAGCACAGGCCTCAGGCCTTGTGCAGCACCTGTGAGCCAGCTCCCACAGGATCAGCACAGGCCTCAGGCCTTGTGCAGCACCTGTGAGCCAGCTCCCACAGGATCAGCACAGGCTCCGGGCCGGGTGCAGTCCCTGTGGGAGCTGGCTTGCCTGCGATGGGCCGCAAAGCGGCCCCGGCTATTCATGAGGTAACACCGTGCACTCCACCGACGTGATCATCCTCGGCGCCGGCGCCGCCGGCCTGATGTGCGCCCAGCTCAGCGCTCGCCGTGGCCGCCGGGTACTGCTGCTCGACCACGCCAACAAGCCAGGCAAGAAAATCCTCATGTCTGGCGGCGGGCGCTGCAACTTCACCAACCTGTACACCGAGCCGGCCAACTTCCTCTCGCACAACGCACACTTCTGCAAGTCGGCGCTGGCCCGCTACACCCAGTGGGACTTCATCGAACTGGTGTGCAAGCACGGCGTGGCCTACCACGAGAAGAAGCTTGGCCAGCTGTTCTGCGACAACAAGGCCAGCGACATTCTCGACATGCTGCTGGCCGAATGCGACGAGGCCGGCGCCGAGATCCGCATGCACACCAGCATCGAACAGATCGAGAAGACCGATAGCGGCTACCTGCTGCAGACCAGCGGTGGCCAGTTCGCCTGCCAATCGCTGGTGATCGCCACGGGTGGCCTGTCGATCCCGACCCTGGGCGCCACCGGCTTCGGCTATCAGGTGGCCCGCCAGTTCGGCCATACCCTGCTGCCGACCCGCGCCGGCCTGGTGCCGTTCACCATCACTGAGCCCCAACTCAAGGCACTGTGCACCGAGTTGTCGGGCACCTCGCTGGACTGCACCGCCAGCTGCAACGGCACCCGCTTCCGCGAGAACCTGCTGTTTACCCACCGCGGCCTGAGCGGCCCGGCGATCTTGCAGATTTCGTCGTTCTGGGAAGCCGGCGACACGGTCGAAATTAACTTGCTGCCCGATCGCGACGCATTGACCTGGCTGCAACAGATGCAGGCCGAGCGCGCCAACACCGAACTGAAGACCGTACTGGGCGAGGTATTCACCCGCAAGCTGGCCAACCTGCTGGCCGAGCAGTGGTTCGAGTCCCGCCCGATGAAGCAGTACACCCCGGCGGAGCTTGCACAGATCGCCGAGAAGCTGGCGAACTGGCAGGTGGTGCCGGCCGGCACCGAAGGCTACCGGACTGCCGAAGTGACTTTGGGTGGTGTGGATACCCGCGAAGTGTCGTCCAAGACCATGGAATCGCTGAAAAGCCCCGGGCTTTACTTCATCGGCGAAGTGCTGGATGTGACCGGCCACCTGGGCGGCTTCAACTTCCAGTGGGCCTGGGCATCGGCCAACGCCGCAGCGCAGTTCGTGTAGAGTAGAATCCATTCAGCAGCACGGAACGCTTCTTGCTGGCCCGTGCTGGGAGTGCCGGTAAAGCATTGGGGCTGCTGTGCAGCCCATCGCCGGCAAGCCAGCTCCCACAGGATTACCACAGGCCTTCAGGCTTGTGCAGTACCTGTGGGAGCTGGCTTGCCGGCGATGGGCCGCGACAGCGGCCCCAATAGCACGGCCTCGAAGGTATTCCTCTGATCACTGCCTAGCAGGCCATCATGTCATCGAGCTCGTTCCGTCAGTCACTGCGTCGCCTGTGGGGCCAAGACAAGTTCAGCTATAGCATCCGGGTCACCATCGCCCTTACCGGCAGCCTGGCCCTGTGCTGGTATCAGAACGAGATGGCCCTGCTGATTCCGCTGTTCCTCGGCATCATCGCCAGCGCCCTGGCCGAAACCGACGACAGTTGGCAGGGTCGCCTCAGCGCCCTGGCCGTTACCCTGGTGTGTTTCGCCATCGCCGCGCTGGCGGTCGAGTTGCTGTTCCCCTACCCCTGGATATTCGCCGTCGCGCTGGCCCTGGCGGCGTTCGGCCTGACCATGCTCGGCGCCCTGGGCGAGCGCTACGGCGCCATCGCTTCGGCCACCCTGATCACCGCGGTGTACACCATGATCGGCGTGGACCAGCGGGGCGGCCAGGTGACTGACTTCTGGCACGAGCCGATGCTGCTGGTGGCAGGCGCCGCCTGGTACGGGCTGTTGTCGGTGCTGTGGCAGGCACTGTTCTCCAACCAGCCCGTGCAGCAGAGCCTGGCCAAGCTGTTCTTCGAACTGGGCAGCTACCTCAAGCTCAAGGCCAGCCTGTTCGAGCCGGTGCGCACCCTCGACGTCGAGGCGCGGCGCCTGGAGCTTGCCCAGCAAAATGGCAAGGTAGTGGCAGCGCTGAATGCGGCCAAGGAAATCATCCTGCACCGGGTCGGCAACAGCCAGCCGAACGCCAAGGTCAGCCGCTACCTCAAGCTGTATTTCCTGGCCCAGGACATCCATGAGCGGGTCAGTGCGTCGCACTATCCCTACAACGGCCTGACCGAGGCGTTTTTCCATAGTGACGTGATGTTCCGCTGCCAGCGCCTGCTGCGTAAACAGGGCTCGTCCTGCCAGGAGCTGGCCCGTTCGATACGCCTGCGCCAGCCGTTTGTGCTGGCCAGCGGTTACCCCGAAGCCCTCGAAGACCTCAACGCTTCGCTGGAACACCTGCGTACCCAGAACAACCCGGCCTGGCGCGGCCTGCTGCGCTCGCTGCGGGCGCTGGCCGCCAACCTCGCCACGCTGGACCGCCTGCTCAGCGCCGCCAGCAACCCGGAAAGCCTGGCCGACGCCAGCGACAGCAGCCTGCTCGACCGCTCGCCGCGCTCGCTGAAAGACGTGTGGACACGCCTGCGCACCCAGCTCACGCCTACGTCGCTGCTGTTCCGGCATGCCTTGCGCCTGCCGCTGGCGCTGTCGATCGGTTACGGCATGGTGCACCTGATCCACCCGACCCAGGGCTACTGGATCATCCTCACCACGCTGTTCGTCTGCCAGCCCAACTACGGTGCTACCCGACGCAAACTGGTGCAGCGCATCTTCGGCACCGCCGTCGGCCTGACGGTCGGCTGGGCCTTGTTCGACCTGTTCCCCAACCCGGTCATCCAGTCGTTGTTTGCTGTGGTCGCCGGGGTGGTGTTCTTCGTCAACCGCACCACCCGCTACACCCTGGCCACCGCTGCGATCACCTTGATGGTGCTGTTCTGCTTCAACCAGATCGGCGATGGCTACGGCCTGTTTCTGCCGCGCCTGTTCGACACCCTGGTGGGCAGCCTGATTGCCATCCTGGCGGTGTTCCTGTTCCTGCCTGACTGGCAGGGCCGCCGGTTGAACAAGGCGCTGGCCAATACCCTGGCCTGCGCCAGTGTGTACCTGCGCCAGATCATGCAACAGTATGCCCATGGCAAGCGTGACGACCTGGCCTACCGCCTGGCCCGACGCAACGCCCACAACGCCGATGCGGCGCTGTCCACTACCCTGGCCAACATGCTGATGGAGCCGGGGCATTTCCGTAAGGAGGCCGACGTCGGTTTCCGCTTCCTGGTGCTGTCGCACACCTTGCTCAGCTACCTCTCGGGGCTGGGGGCACACCGTGACACGGCGTTACCGGCAGAGGTGCAGGAACAGTTGATTGAAGGTGCCGGGCAAAGCCTGGCCAGCAGCCTGGACGAGATTGCCAATGGCCTGGCTGCGCGGCTGCCGGTGGCGATTCATAGCGATGCCGAAGAGGCGCTGGCCAATGCCCTGGAGCAGATGCCGGAAGAGCTGGATGAACATCAGCGGCTGGTGCAGACGCAGTTGGCGTTGATCTGCCGGCAGTTGGGGCCGTTGCGGACCTTGGCGGCGCATTTGATCAAGGAAGGTGCGCCTGCCTGAGCCTTGTGTTGCCTGTGCTGGCCTCTTCGAGGCGTCGAACCGCCGCGAAGAGGCCAGCACAGGCAATACAGATCAAAACCCATGCTGACGCAGCAGCCGCGCATAGCTGCCATCGGCCTTCATCGCCGCAATCGCCTGCTCGAAGCGCGCGACGATCCGCTTATGCTCCGGGTGCTTCAGGCTGACCAGAATGTGCAAGGTGTTCTCCCCCAGCGGCGGCTCCACCAGCACTACCCCATCACGCACCTCCTGCGGCTCGCGCTGCAGGTTGTAGCGGGCCACGAATTCGTCTTCCACCGCCAGGTTCACCCGCCCTGCCACCAGCATGCGCACCGCCGAAGAAAAGTTGCGCACCGGCACCTTGTGCAGACGGGTATCACCGTCAAATTCGGGTGAATAGGCGTAATCACGCACCACGGCAATGCTGTAGGGGTAAAGGTCCGACTGGCGCTTGTAACGGAACGCCTCGCCCTTGCGCTGTAGCAGGCGCACACGGTTGGTCAGGTAGGCTTCGGAAAACTGCCCGATGTTGGCACGCGCATCGTTGTACCAGGCATTGATCAGCACGTCGTAGCGCCCTTCTCCTACGCCTAGCAGCGCCCTGGCCCAAGGCACCTCTTCGTAGACACTGCCGTAGCCGGCGCGCGCCAGGGCTGTGGTGACAATGCTGGTGGCCAGGCCGCCACCTGGCATGTTGACATCGTTGAACGGAGGCCAGCTGTCAGCCACCAGGCGCAACGTGTCGTTACCCGGGGCGGGTGTTGCAAGCATCATTGCCAGCATTCCCAGCACACAAAGCAGTGGCCGCATGCTCAGGTCCTTTCGCAATGGAGGGCACACACTGCCGATGAGATTACACAAAGCCGTTGCAGAGGGCAGCGGCCAATAGTGTCATTTAGCCTCTATTTTGGCCGAAACCGGTGCAGCATGCGATGATCGAGGCCCATTCAAGGAGTTCGCGCCAATGTCCATCGACTGGCTCTGCAAGCACCACACCGACCTTGGCAAAGAGCAGCTCTACGCCATTTTGCAATTGCGCACCGAAGTGTTCGTGGTCGAGCAGCGCTGCGCCTACCAGGAAGTCGATGGCCAGGACCTGAATGGCGATACCCTGCACCTGATGGCCTGGCAGGAAGACAAACTGGTCGCCTACCTGCGCCTGCTCGACCCGCAGTCGCAGGGCGGGGACGTAGTGATCGGGCGGGTGGTGACATCGCCTGAAGCACGCGGGCTGAAACTGGGGCACACGCTGCTGCTCAAGGGGCTGGAGGCGGCGGAGCATTGCTGGCCGGGGGTGCCGGTGTACCTCTCGGCGCAGGCGCATTTGCAGGCGTTTTATGCCGGGCATGGGTTTATGGTGGTGGGTGAGGAGTACCTGGAGGACGACATTCCGCATATCGGCATGCGCAAGGGCTGAAATTGCCACGATCCCTGTGGGAGCGGGCTTGCCCCGCGAATCAGACGACGCGGTGCATGGCACCGGCTTTGCCGGTGTTCGCGGGACAAGCCCGCTCCCACAGGCCGCAGAGCGGCCCCATGTTTTCAGGGGTAACCCAGCACTTCGCGAATCTGCCGCAAATGCTGGATGATCCACTGCTTGTCGATCGCGCCCCAGTCTTGAATGCGGTAATGCCCGGCGTGGTTGCGGGCGCCTTCCTGCTGCTCGAACTCGCAGACGATATCCAGGTCGGCCAGCGCGGCGATGGTGTCCTGGGCGGTGCGCCGCGGCATGCCAGTGGCCTCCATCAGGGCGGGCACGCTGGTCGCGGTCTGGCTGTCGATCAGCCAGGCCACGTACAGGCGGCGGTAGAAGCTGCTCTTGGTCTTGCTCACTTCCATGCTGCATGTTCCTTAGAGGTTGCCCGGCAGCTCCCGATAGGTCAGGTAGACGCGCAGGTCGAATTCCAGTTGGTGATAGTCCGGCTCCATGTGCTGGCAGAGCTGGTAGAACGCCTTGTTGTGGTCGCGCTCGCGCAGGTGCGCCAGTTCATGCACCACGATCATGCGCAGGAACTGTGGTGCGGCCTCCTTGAACAACGAGGCAATGCGGATTTCCTTCTTGGCCTTGAGCTTGCCGCCCTGCACCCGCGACACCGCGGTATTCAGGCCCAGGGCCCGGTGGGTCAGGTCGAGGCGGCTATCGAACAGCACCTTGTCCAGGCCCGGCGCGCTGCGCAGGTACTGCTGGCGTAAATCCTGGGCATAACCATACAGCGCCTTGTCGCTTTGAACGTCATGGCGGTCGGGGTAGCGGCGCTGCAGGTAGTCGCCCAGGCGGTCGCTGTCGATCATCTGCCGCACCTGCTCCTGCAGGTGCGGCGGGTAAGCTTGCAAGTAGCGTAATACGGTCATGGCACTGCATTCGGCGTAACGAATGCCGATTCTAGCCAATCAGGGCCCTGGCCAGGAGAAAATCACCGGAAAGCCGCTGGCATCTGCTGCAGTCATTGGCCTGGCGACCAGAAACCCCTGCACGTATTCGCAACCATTGGCCCGCAGCCAAGCCGCCTGGGCCGGGGTTTCCACGCCTTCGGCAATGACCGTGATGCGGTAGTCGGCACACAGGCCAATGACGCTGCGCACCAACGCGGCATCCACCGCCGAATCGGGCAGCCGTGCCACCAGGTGGCGATCGAGCTTGAGGGTATCGATCGGCAGGTCACGCAGCATGCGCAACGAACAATCGCCTGCGCCAAAATCATCCAGCGCCACCCTTACCCCCAGCTCGCGCAGGCGGTGGATCGCCTTCACCGCCGCATCGATGTTGTACATCAGCGACGTTTCCGCAACTTCCACCTCTATCTGTGCCGGTGCCAACTGGTAGAGCTGAATCACCCGCTGCAGCTCTTCAACCAGGCTGGGCATGGCGAATTGTGCCCGGCTCAGGCTGATGCCCAGTACCAGGTCTGCCGGAAAGCGCGGGTACCAGGCCTGTCGCTGAGCCGCCCCCTGGCGGTAGATCCAGCTGGCCAGGCGGTTGATCAGGCGCGCTTCTTCGAGCAAGGGGATGAACAGGCCTGGGGGCACATCGCCGACACTGGGGTGCTGCCAGCGCAGCAAGGCCTCGAAGCCACGCAAGTGGCCATCGATGAAGCTGACCTGCGGCTGGTACACCAGGCTGAAATCCTGCTGCTCGATGGCCGTGCGCACGCTGTCTTCAAGCATCAACCGCGAGCGCGCCCGACCGTTGAGTTCCTGGTCATAGAAGCGGTACTGCTGGCGCCCGGCCTGCTTGGCCGCATACATTGCCGCATCTGCCGCCCGCAGCAGGCCTTCGACATTGGCCCCGCATTCCGGGTAAGTCGCGATGCCGATACTGACCCCAAGGCACACATCAAGCCCGTCTACCTCATGGCTGATGGACACCCGCTCCAGCAGGCGTTCGGCATAACGCCCGGCCTGCTCCGGGTAAGGCAAGCTGTCGAACAGCGCGGTGAACTCATCGCCGCCCATGCGCGCCAGCAAGGCCTCGCTGCCCAGGCAGTCCTTGAGCTGCTCGGCGACCCAGCGCAGCACCCGGTCACCCGCGTCGTGGCCAAGCGAATCGTTGATGCGCTTGAAGCCATCCAGGTCCATGTACATCAACGCTTGCGCCTTGTCCGAGCGCTCGTTGCGCAGCAGCGCGCCTTCGGCCGCCTGGTAGAACCCGCGGCGGTTGAGCAGGCCGGTGAGCGGGTCGGTGACGGCCTGGTACTCCAACTGCTGATGCAGGTTACGCACCACCGACATGTCCAGCACGGTCACCACCATGGCCTGCTGTTCGGCCGGCAGGGGTGCACAGGACAACGCCACGGGTACCAGTTCGCCGCCCAGGGTACGCAGATGGGCATCGTGCACACGGAAGATGCGCCGGCCCAGGTAAGCCTGGTAGAAGTCCGATTCGCGCCATAGGCTGGCGCTGGCCAACTGCACCAGGTCGAGCAGGTGGGTGCCTTGCAGTTGCTGCACGGAGGTCGCCAGCAAGCGGGAAATGGCCGGGTTGGCAAAACTGATGATGCCCTTGGCATCGACCACCAGAATGCCTTCGGCAGCGTTCTCCAGAATTGACGCATTGAACGCCCTGGCCGCTTCCAGCTCACGGGTCAGCCGCTGCAGCATGCGTCGGTTGCGCTGCTGATCGAGCAAGGCCTGGATTTTGGGCTTGAGAATTTGCGGGTCAAACGGTTTGAACATGTAGTCCACGGCGCCACTGGCGTAGCCTTTGAGTACGGCCGCTTCGGACTGTTCGTTGGCGGTGAGGAAAATGATCGGTGTCAGCCGCGTACGCAGGCTGCCGCGCATCAGCCGGGCGACTTCGAAGCCGTCCATTTCCGGCATTTGCACGTCGAGCAAGACCAAGTCGACATCGTGCTCAAGCAACACGCCCAAGGCTTCCGTCCCCGAGCTTGCCGTCAACACTTGCCAATCCTGACGGGCCAGCAAGGCCCGCATGCTGAGGAGGTTCTCGGGGTAATCGTCTACCACCAGTAGAACCGAGCTGCCATCCAGTGGCTGTGGTTGAGGGTGAGCGACATCCATGCTGCTTCTCTATTATGTGACCAACTTCAACATGCGGTTGGATCCATCATTACTCTAGACCTGAGCGGATAACACGCAATGCAATCAGAACGCTATCAGTGACTGAACTGTACGGTAGCCGACCAACGGTTGTTCTGCAGAGAATATGTGTTACCCGCGAAGAGGCCAGCACAGGAGTAACACCCAAAAATAAAAAACCCGCATTTCTGCGGGTTTCTTGTGTAGCCGGGTGGCTTAGTTGACCTTGGCGGCCAGCTCACCTTTGGCATAGCGCTGGAACATGCCTTCCAGGGAGATCGGCTTGATCTTCGAGGCATTACCGGCGGTGCCGAAGGCTTCGTAACGGGCGATGCACACGTCACGCATGGCCTTCACGGTTTCAGCGAAGAACTTGCGAGGGTCGAACTCGCTCGGGTTCAGGGCCATGTGACGGCGCATGGCACCGGTGGACGCCAGACGCAGGTCAGTGTCGATGTTGACCTTGCGCACGCCGTACTTGATACCTTCGACGATTTCTTCAACCGGTACGCCGTAGGTCTCTTTCATCTCGCCGCCGTACTGGTTGATGATCGCCAGCCACTCTTGCGGTACCGAAGAAGAACCGTGCATCACCAGGTGAGTGTTGGGAATGCGCTTGTGGATTTCCTTAATGCGCTCGATGGCCAGGATGTCACCGGTTGGCGGCTTGGTGAACTTGTAGGCACCGTGGCTGGTACCGATGGCAATGGCCAGGGCGTCGACCTGGGTCTTCTTGACGAAGTCGGCGGCTTCTTCCGGGTCGGTCAGCATCTGGCTGTGATCCAGTACGCCTTCGGCGCCGATGCCGTCTTCTTCTCCGGCCATGCCGGTTTCCAGCGAGCCCAGGCAGCCCAGCTCACCTTCTACCGAAACGCCGCAGGCGTGCGCCATGGCAACGGTCTGCTGGGTAACACGGACGTTGTATTCGTAGTCGGTCGGGGTCTTGCCGTCTTCGCCCAGCGAGCCGTCCATCATCACCGAGCTGAAGCCCAGCTGGATCGAACGCTGGCAGACGTCAGGGCTGGTGCCGTGATCCTGGTGCATGCACACCGGGATGTGCGGGAATTCTTCGATGGCCGCCAGGATCAGGTGGCGCAGGAACGGCGCGCCAGCGTACTTGCGGGCACCGGCCGAAGCCTGAACGATCACCGGGGAGTCGGTCTTGTCGGCCGCTTCCATGATGGCGCGCATCTGCTCGAGGTTGTTGACGTTGAAAGCCGGTACGCCGTAACCGAACTCGGCGGCGTGGTCCAGCATCTGGCGCATGCTAATGAGTGCCATTGTGTATCTCTCTCCCGACAAGCGTCGTTTGTTTCGTGCAAGCCTGCCGCAGGGGCGGTTGCTGTTCAAGTAGTGTGGGCCACCGTTGCGGCCCGGCCAGTCACGGTGCCTTGCAGCCCCGCCCAATCAGGTCGTTGGTTGCCACCCAGTACACCAGGCCTTCTTCGCCCTTGGTGTGGAAGGCCAGCATGCCATCGCTGTACAGCGCACCCGAGGCACCCGGTTCGGCCTTGAGCCGGTAAACCTGGTCACCGCCGCCAAGGCGTACATCAACCTGGTCGCGTTGCGCATCGGCGAAGCGCCACAGCACTTCGGCCTGGGTGTCACAGACCCAACGGGTCCAGTTGTCTGCCGGGGCGGGTTGCGCCGGCTGCAGCAGTGAGCATCCTGCCAGTGTCGCCAGGGCCGTTACGGCCAAGAGCGCTTTCATTGCATATCCTCTAGATGACCACACAGCGGTCGCTTGGTTGCCTGACCCGACGAAACGCCGGGGGTCACGGGCAGCCCGGCGCCTTGCGCTGGTGGTCTTCATCGTACTTTTCCAGGCCTTCCGGGCCCACGCGCTTGCTGATGACCGGCACGGTCTCGGCCTGCCACTCGGACTGGTAGCAACCGCCCTTGGGCGGCTGCGCCGGGTCGTCGGCACTCGAGGACGGGCTGCCGGAACACGCACTCAGCAAACCCGCCAGCATCATCACAGGCAATTGCTTGACCATCAGGCCACTCCCTTTGCCAAGCGCCGACTTCATCAGGCCTTGGCCCGCTCTTCCAGGATTGCCACGGCTGGCAGGACCTTGCCCTCAACGAACTCGAGGAAGGCGCCACCACCGGTAGAAATGTAGGAGATTTCCTTGCTGACGCCATATTTGTCGATGGCTGCCAGGGTGTCACCGCCACCGGCGATGGAGAACGCAGCGCTGTCGGCGATGGCCTTGGCCAGCACCTTGGTGCCGTTGCCGAACTGGTCGAACTCGAACACGCCAACCGGGCCGTTCCACAGGATGGTTTTCGACGACTTCAGCAGCTCGGCGAAGTTAGCAGCGGTTTGCGGGCCGATGTCCAGGATCATGTCGTCAGCGGCAACGTCGGCGATGGCCTTGACGGTGGCTTCGGCCGTTTCGGCGAATTCCTTGGCAACCACCACGTCGACCGGCAGTGGCACGCTGACCTTGGCGGCGATGGCCTTGGCGGTGTCGACCAGGTCAGGCTCGTACAGCGACTTGCCCACCGGGTGGCCGGCAGCAGCCAGGAAGGTGTTGGCAATGCCGCCGCCGACGATCAGTTGGTCGCAGACCGAGCTCAGGCTGTTCAGTACGTCCAGCTTGGTCGATACCTTGGAGCCGGCGACAATGGCCGCCATCGGCTTGGCCGGGGCCTTCAGGGCCTTGCCCAGGGCATCCAGCTCGGCAGCCAGCAACGGGCCGGCAGCCGCCACCTTGGCGAACTTGGCCACACCATGGGTCGAACCTTCGGCGCGGTGAGCGGTGCCGAACGCGTCCATGACGAACACATCGCACAGGGCGGCGTACTTCTGCGCCAGCTCGTCAGCGTTCTTTTTCTCGCCCTTGTTGAAGCGCACGTTCTCGAACACCACCAGCTCACCGGCCTGTACTTCGATGCCGTCGAGGTAGTCGGCAACCAGCGGCACGTCGCGGCCCAGCGCCTTGCTCAGGTACTCGGAAACCGGCTTCAGGCTGTTTTCGGCCGAGAATTCGCCTTCGGTCGGGCGACCCAGGTGCGAGCAGACCATTACCGCCGCGCCCTTCTCCAGGGCCAGCTTGATGGTCGGCAGCGCTGCCAGGATACGCGCGTCGCTGGTTACCGCACCGTCCTTCACAGGCACGTTGAGGTCTTCGCGGATCAGTACGCGCTTACCTTGCAAGTCGAGGTCGGTCATCTTCAACACGGTCATGAATGCAGTCCTTCAGGGCTGTTTGTTGCGGATTGGTTGAACGACGTGCAGAAAGTGTTCGGCAACGTCGAGCATACGGTTGGCGAACCCCCATTCGTTGTCGAACCAGGCCAGCAGGTTCACCAGGCGGGGGCCGGAAACGCGGGTCTGGCTGGCATCGACAATCGCCGAATGCGGGTCATGGTTGAAATCACAGCTGGCGTGCGGCAGCTCAGTGTAGGCCAGCAGGCCTTTCAGCGGGCCTTCCAGCGCGGCCTCGCGCAGCACCCGGTTGACCTCGGCCGCGCTGGTGTCGCGGGCGGTCTGCAGGGTGATGTCCAGGCACGAGACGTTGACAGTCGGCACGCGTACCGCTTTGGCCTGGATTCGCCCGGCAAGTTCCGGAAGCAGTCGCTCGATACCGCGCGCCAGGCCGGTGGACACCGGAATCACCGACTGGAAGGCCGAACGCGTGCGGCGCAGGTCTTCGTGGTGGTAGGCGTCGATCACTGGCTGGTCGTTCATCGCCGAGTGGATAGTAGTGATCTGCACGTATTCGATGCCGAACGCCTGGTCCAGCACCCGCAGCAGTGGCACGCCGCAGTTGGTGGTGCAGGAGGCGTTGGACACCAGCCGCTCGTTGCCGGTCAGGCAGGCCTGATTGATGCCGTAGACCACGGTGGCATCGACATCGGCCTCGCTGGCCATCGGCTGCGAGAACAGCACCCGCGGCGCACCGGCATCGAGGAAGCGCTGGCCATCGGCACGGGTGTTATAGGCACCGGAGCACTCCAGCACCAGGTCGATGCCCAGCGCGGCCCAGTCAATGCCCTCGGGGGTGGCGCTGCGCATCACTTTCACGCAGTCGCCATTGATATGCAGGCAGTCGCCATCGACCTTCACCTCGCCGGGGAAACGCCCGTGGGTGGAGTCGAAGCGGGTCAGGTATTCCAGGCTGGCCTGGTCGGCCAGGTCGTTCAGCGCGACGATCTCGAAACCGGCCTTTGCCCCCCGCTCGAACAGCGCGCGCAGGACACAGCGGCCGATACGGCCATAACCGTTGAGTGCAACTTTGTAGGGACGCAGGTGGGGCATAGGTAGCTCTTGAACTCCGGCAGTTATACGGGGCCGCTGCGCGGCCCATTCGCGGCACAAGGCCGCTCCCACAGGGGACGGCGTGCGCAATACCCTGTGGGAGCGGCCTTGTGCCGCGAACGAGGGCCAAAGGCCCTCGCCTTCCTTGTATCAGTCTTCCAGCAGCTCTTCGGCAGTACCCAGGATGTTCTCCAGGGTGAAACCGAATTCTTCGAACAGTGCCGAAGCCGGCGCCGACTCACCGTAGGTGGTCATGCCGATGATACGACCTTCCAGGCCGACGTACTTGTACCAGAAGTCGGCGTGGGCAGCTTCGATGGCGATGCGCGCACCCACTTCCAGCGGCAGCACGGACTGCTTGTAGGCAGCATCCTGGGCATCGAACACGCTGGTGCATGGCATGGAAACCACACGCACCTTGCGGCCTTGCTCGGTCAGCTTGTCGAAGGCCTGAACCGCCAGGCCCACTTCGGAACCGGTGGAGATCAGGATCAGCTCAGGCTCGCCAGCGCAGTCCTTGAGCACGTAGCCACCACGGCTGATGTCGGCGATCTGCTGGGCGTTGCGGTCCTGGTGCTGCAGGTTCTGGCGCGAGAAGATCAGCGCCGAAGGGCCGTCCTT
>NZ_JBJDNB010000018.1:0-122892 GCF_044900445.1 Pseudomonas sp. NPDC089407 | reverse complement strand
TGTGTCTGTTCCAGCTGGCGTTCCGGGTTCTGGTCGAAGCTGCTGACCCGGACGTAGCCGATGCGGTGCCCCTGCACGATGTCTCCTTGGTTGAAGGCGGCTTAAGTGCTCCTTCTGTTCCGTTGTGCCTCAAACCCCGTTTCTGTCAGGCTGAAATCTATGACCTTCGCAGGCATGTGTCAAAAATGCGAAAGATGACTCTATTCTGACTAAGCGGCGCGGCTGTCACTTTCAGAAGGCGACAGCACGAAATATCAAAAGTCGACCGCACGGTCTTTTCTGACGTTGGAGTCGCCTCAGAAAACGGAAAATAAAGCACGCTAAGGCGTAGTTCCCTCGGGCTACACCGCGTCCGCACTGCGCGGTTCTTTCTTCCCTTGCAGTGACGCAATCAGCGGGCAGGAAACGTTCCCCTTCCGCGCATGGCAGGCGCACACCAAATCAGACAGCACGGCCTCCATGCGCGCCAGGTCAGCCATTTTCTCGCGCACGTCCTTGAGCTTGTGCTCGGCCAGACTGCTGGCTTCCTCGCAATGGGTGCCATCCTCCAGCCGCAGCAGCTCGGCGATCTCATCCAGGCTGAAGCCCAGCCGCTGGGCTGATTTCACGAACCGCACGCGCGCCACATCGGCGTCACCGTAACGGCGGATGCCGCCATAGGGCTTCTCCGGCTCAGGCAGCAAGCCCTTGCGTTGGTAGAACCGGATGGTTTCCACATTGACCCCGGCCGCCTTGGCGAATACGCCGATAGTCAGATTCTCCAAATTGTTTTCCATATCGTTTGACTCCGTACATGACTACGGAAATAAGCTTAAGCCATTTGGAATACGTTTGCCATTGCTCTTTTCTAAGTCGAGGAACCATGAATATGAATATATCGACCGAATCGCGACTGGAACTCAAAGCGGCGGTGACGCGTGCGCAGCAGAAGCTGGCGGACGAGTTTCCGTTGCAGGCACGGATCGAAGACGCGCATCCCACGCTGCAGTCGACCTATGCCAGGATTCTCGGTCATTGGATACGCGAAGCAGCACCGCCCGCAGCGGGGATTGGGTCGCAGGCGGTGCTCGACGCGCTGTGCGCGATGGATGCCATCGTCATCGGCGAGCAAGGCATCGGCTGCTATCCCTTCAGCGCTCGCCAGACTGAAATCCACGTTCATTTCGCCGGCAAGAGTGTCCATGCCATGTGCGCGATCGATGCGCTCGCGATTCCACGCATGGTGCGGCACGCCGCGCGCATCATAGCTCGGTGCGTGGTTTGCCGCTGCCACCTCGCCTGCTCGCTGGCGGCGAACGGCAGTGTCGAGAAGGAACATCAGAATCCGGAGGCCGCACGCGTCGTCTGGGAATCCGGTGCGGGAGAAGGACAAGCATGCTGCAACAGCTTATGCGCCAATATCAATTTTGGGTAAGCGGATTAAATGGTTGATCTTACCTTTGCATGAGAGTGAGACAGACCGGCATCTCATCGGATTATCTGGTTGATGCTTCACCTACTGCTGGTGCATGTTTCCTTCGCTAATTCCAGCAAGAACCCCACACGCCTCAACTTCCCGGTCATCGTTGCAACTCGCTCTCAGTGAAACGAGTTGTTTCTCAAGCGCTTGCAGAGCGGTTATCTGCGACCGCACATGAGAGATGTGATCATCGAGCAAGGCGTTGACGGCGGTACAAGGCTGATGAGGGTCGTCCTGATAGCGCTTTAGTTCGTGAATTTCTGCCAGTGACAGATCCAGGATGCGGCAGCGACGAATAAAGGCCAGCCGCTCAACGTGTTTCTCGGTATAGACACGGTAACCGTTGTCCTGCCGATCAGGCGGCGGCAACAAGCCCTGCTGTTCATAGAAGCGGATCGTCTGTGTTTCGACCCCTACCAACTGCGCCAACTGACCAATGCGCATCAGCCTCCTCCCCAACGGATTCTTTACTCTATTGACCTTATAGTAGCTTTATAGTTTTAAATGGTACCACAACATTGTTCAAGTGGAGTCGTATCATGAGCAAATCCTGTGGTGGCGCCTGTGGCGGTGATGCAACGTCCGCAGCGGATACCGATATACAGGCCTCCTCCGAGGCGCCAGGGAGATGGGTCAGTGTTTATGCCGTGCCGAAGATGGACTGTCCATCAGAAGAACGAATGATTCGCCTAGCCCTGAACGGCTTTGAGGAGATTCGGGCGCTGTCCTTCGACTTGTCGAACCGCCGGCTGAAGGTCGTGCATGACGGCGAGGTCGAGCCCGTCACCTCGAAACTGAAGACCTTGGGGCTAGGCGCCTCGCTTCAGGAAACCGTCGCTGCAAATCCGGAGACCATCAAGGCCGCCGAGTTTTCGGCAGCTTCTGCTAAGCAAGAATCCGGGACCCTGCGCTGGTTGCTCGGCATCAATGCACTTCTGTTCGTGGTGGAAATGACTGCCGGTCTGATCGCCCGGTCCACCGGCCTGATTGGAGAATCCCTGGACAATTTTGCCGATGCGGCGGTGTACGGGCTTGCCCTTTATGCGGTTGGACATAGCGTGAAAATGCAGGTACGTGCCGCGCATCTTGCTGGTGTACTGCAACTGATCTTGGCTGTGGGCGTGCTCGTAGAGGTGGTGAGACGCTTTGTATTCGGTAGTGAGCCTGAATCGCTGGTGATGATGGCTATCGCATTCGTCGCATTGATTGCCAATACCAGTTGTCTGCTGCTCATATCCAAACATCGGGAAGGCGGGGCGCACATGAAGGCAAGCTGGATATTCTCGGCCAACGACGTGGTGATCAACCTGGGGGTCATCACCGCCGGCGCCCTGGTCGCGTGGACCGGTTCCAATTATCCGGATCTGATTATCGGCACCATCGCGGGGGGCATTGTACTTAACGGTGCCAGACGCATTTTGGCGTTGAAGGGTTAAATAATGCTCATTATTGGCAAAAAGCTCTCGCCGTATGCCCTATTGTCCATATCGGGCCTGCTGGCAGCGTCTGATCAGGCTGTAAAGTGGCTGGTGCAGCAATCAATGGCCTATGGCGAGTATGTTTCGGTGACCCCGTTCTTTAACTGGGTGCACCTATGGAACACCGGTGCCGCATTCAGTCTTTTTGCGAATGGTGGAGGCTGGCAGCGCTACTTTTTTATCGGAATCGCGGTAGTGGTCTCGATTTTTCTGATCAAGCTGATCCTTGAAAATCGTCATAAAGGAGAAGCCATCGCTTACAGTCTTATCCTCGGTGGCGCCATGGGCAACCTGATTGACCGGGTCTTTCGCGGCTATGTTGTGGATTCCTTTGATTTCTATTGGCGAGACTGGCATTGGCCGGCCTTCAACCTGGCTGATATTGCAATTGTCCTCGGTGCCTTACTTTTCGTTTCCAGCAGCTTGTTGGGTAAAAAAGCAAACACCAATGCCGAGTCGGATGGATCTGACTGACACCTACGCCTATACAACACCATGACCGAACTTCCCGACAACATCCTTCACCTGCCGCAATACCAAGTACTGGGCTGCAAATCAACCGACGACGAAATGCACTTCCAGGTGGACGTGCCCGATCCCATCGCCTGCGAGGAATGCGGCGTGCAGGGTGAGTTCGTACGGTTCGGCAAGCGTGACGTTCCCTATCGTGATCTGCCCATCCACGGCAAGCGGGTCACTCTCTGGGTGGTCCGCCGCCGATACACCTGCCGGGCCTGCAAGACAACATTCAGGCCCCAGCTACCGGAGATGGTGGACGGATTCCGTATGACACTGCGGCTGCATGAGTACGTGGAGAAGGAATCCTTCAACCACCCCTACACCTTTGTGGCGGCACAGACCGGCCTGGACGAGAAGACGGTGCGCGACATCTTCAACGCCCGCGCCGAGTTCCTGGGGCGCTGGCACCGCTTCGAGACGCCCCGCATCCTGGGCATTGACGAGCTATACCTGAACAAGCGCTACCGCTGCATTCTGACCAACATTGAGGAGCGAACCCTGCTCGACCTGCTGGCCACCCGCCGCCAGGACGTGGTGACCAACTACCTGATGAAGCTGAAAGACCGGCAGAAGGTCGAGATCGTCAGCATGGACATGTGGAACCCCTACCGGGCAGCGGTCAAGGCTGTGCTGCCCCAGGCCCGTATCGTGGTCGATAAGTTCCATGTGGTGCGCATGGCCAACGATGCCCTAGAGAGAGTGCGCAAGGGCCTCAGAAAGGAGCTGAAACCGTCCCAGAGCCGGACTCTCAAGGGAGACCGGAAAATCCTGCTGAAACGCGCTCACGAAGTCTCAGACCGGGAGCGCCTCATCATGGAGACCTGGACAGGCGCGTTCCCGCAACTGCTGGCCGCCTACGAGCACAAGGAGCGCTTCTACGGCATCTGGGACGCCACCACACGGCTCCAGGCAGAAGCCGCCCTGGACGAGTGGATAGCCACCATCCCGAAGGGCCAAAAGGAAGTCTGGAGCGATCTGGTCAGGGCAGTGGGAAACTGGCGCGAAGAGACCATGACCTACTTCGAGACGGACATGCCCGTCACCAACGCTTACACGGAGTCCATCAACCGACTGGCCAAGGACAAGAACCGTGAAGGGCGCGGTTACTCCTTCGAGGTGATGCGGGCACGAATGCTCTACACCACGAAGCACAAGAAGAAGGCACCGACTGCGAAGGTCTCTCCTTTCTACAAGAAAACCATCGGTTACGGACTGCCGGACTTCGCAGAGGAACTCAACTACGGAGTCGATCTATCAACCATCTGAGGGTGGTATCAGATTGATGGGGTGAAGGTGCCCCATCAACCATTAAATCCGTATACCCGGACTTTCTTGAGCTCGTACTTGGCAACCTCATGATCCCGGTACAGGTCGAAATAGGCCTCATCCACAAGTCCCATCAGGATCTTAAAGTGGTTGATTGCCTGGTCACGTTTTTCCTTCTCGTCGAAACGGTAGAAAATCGCGTGCTTGTTGGCCACCAGGTTCTGATGCTGGAGCATAAAAGAAGAAAAGCTGCGTACTGACGGGGTGGCAGACTTGTTACGGCCGGCGGCTTTCAGGTAGGGGTCTTCGTCGACATTCTCCAGGGTGATCGCAAAGTACCGTCCGAGGCTTTTCTTGAAGTCTGCCAGTGGCATGTAGTGCTTGGGATCGAAGAACGCTTTGGGTTGCTCTATGAGCTCAAGCAGCCGGTCAGGGTCTGAGCCTTGCACTTCAAGCAAAAAGCAGCGATCGGATTTTTTCTTACGGGCGGCCACGACGAAATAGCTTGGGAATTGCAGAGCGATGAAGAATGTCTCGGCACGTTGGGTGATCGTCCCCACTGGAATGGTGTCCTCCGTGCTACCGAGGCAGTAGTCGAAGATTTCCAGGATCGCGCTTTTGCCAGTGGACGATTTGCCCGTGATGACGTTGAGTCCAGGCTCCAGTCGCACCTTGTGAATTTTGTTTTGAGTGTCGACTACGCCGATGTACCGCAGAAAGCATTTCATAGAGACTTGAATCCTAACGTCCTGTAGATGGAAACCACGTCCGCTTCTGCGCAGACCATGGACAGCCGGCGGGCGGCTTCGAGCTGTTTGGGGTTGGCATTGCCAGCCTTAACGTCCTTGATAGATTTCACCGTCAGATCGTCGGTGAGCTCGATGCTCTGTTCTGCCTGAAGCACAAGCAGAGCGGCATTTGTCAGCGATTTGAATTGCTGAGTGTTGTAGGTGAGCCCGACCAGCCGTTTCTGTTCTTTGCATAGCGTGCGTAGGTTGCTGGTCTTCCTCACGGTTAGCAGGTACTCCTGCATGGCCGGGTACAGCACCATGGGCAGAACCAGATAGCTCAACAGCAAGTCGCGTTCCCGAGACTTGGAATGGGCAAAGAAATTGTGGATGACCGGCGCCAGTGCGATCGGAGAGCGCTGGAGCGTGAAAAGATGCTCGATAGGTTTTACGCTCATTTCCAGAGCCTCCAGTAAAACTCCTTCGCTGGGTTGGCATGCGCTGCGTCTGCGAGCATGTGATAGATCCCGTTGCGAAACTCAACGGGCGTGTCTTCGAAGTTGCGAAATCTCACAACGTCCAAACGACACCGGGAATGATAAAACTTCAAGGATGCTTGCTGAAGCTTGGTGCGGTGCGAGCTTTGGTCGCAGTCGCTCATGAGTTCAGATCTGTGGGCGCTGTGGGTGCGCATGTGATTCTTGCTGTAACCGTCCACGTCTTCCTGGGAGAGGGTGCAGTCCTTTATGAGTTCGACAATGTATTCTTGGGCATGCAGCAGATCGGCAGTCGCTTCAAGAATTACATCCTCTTCCCCTCCGATCTCATCCAGCTTTTGAGCATAGAGACGCTCACGTACATCAAGTTTCGCCGCTTCTCGCTCTATCAAGTCAGTGTTGACTCGGGGAAACCGCACCGAGCCGATCATGTAGCGAGCAGTCAGCTCAGTGAATTTTCTGTTGAACTCCGCCGTGGTGAATCGCCAGCCATCAGTAACTTTGACTGCACTCGTCATGAACCCGAAGAGGTCATTCAGGAAGTCGTCCGTGCGATGCTCATGTATGCTTTTCAGATAGGCTTTTTTGTACCTGGCAATCAAGCCGGCCAAGTCTGGCTGTTCGGTAATGATCTTGACTTTGGGAAGCGCATCGATCAACGACCGGCGCATCTCTTTTGCCATCACCTTGCGCTGCAGTGTCAACGCTTTTGAGGGGCCGGACGTCTTTCCTCCGGCTTCACCATGTTCGGTGCCTTCACGGGTAGTTTCTTTGCCTGATTTCGCTTTTTCGAAGCGAGTCTCAGCGTCCTTCAGGATGTCTTCCAATGCAGCGAGGCGCTGATCACCGCTCCACTGAGGCCAACCTTTGATGGCCGTTCGCTCCCCGTAAGCCTGGGTGGTCAGCAGAATAAGGTTGGCATACTGCGAATGGTCGAATTCTGGCTTTAGCCAGTTATTGAGGGTATTCCAGAAGTTCTCGTGGCTGTCGGTCAGGCTATCGCTGTATTCCTTTACTTCGATCTGATCTCGGCCTTCGATGGTGACGTCGCCGAATACCTCGATCCAGAGAACATCGTCCTTATCCAGCGTGTGACAGTAGTCAATCGCTACGTGGATTTGGTACTTCAGGGCTTCGTAGAGCTTCGTCGCGTCAAAATCTAGCTTCGCGTTCACAGCTACTCCAATCTTGGATAAACAAGATCGACCAGTGCAGAGCTAATTTCGCCATCCTGGCCGGTAAAATTCGCAATACTGTATCCATATACAGCCAAATTGCAGCTCGGGATAATTTTACCAACGCGGGGTAGCTAAACGCTATCCTATCCACGGATGCCAGCGCATATTTGACTTTACGCTTGCTCTCAAAGCGGGGTAGCACGGGTTACGATAGCCCCAAGTTAAAGGCCTCCGGGCGCCGCTCACAGCGATTAAGCAACTGCTCGATCTCTCTTGGTCGGCAACACGTAGCTTGGACTTGCCCTGCCAAACTGCAGACCAACTCCCCGGACTCTGGGGGCTGCACACCGGTGTGGTTACCCGCTGCAAGCCGAACCGGCAGGCGAACAGGCGCGTCTGCTGGCGATAAAGGCCGAGCCGTCATCGCTTACGAGTGCGCCGGCGTGCTTGTTCGTTGATCACCAAAACGCCTCTCTGGACCTCCCAACATCAAGCCTCGGATGTCGTCACCGCTGTACCCGGCCGGGCTGGCAACCCAACCGATGGCCTCACGGTCACAGCAGCCCAGGGCAAACGCTACACTCAACCCCCGACCTTTAGGGGAGAACCATATCCTGTATTTCATAGGGCTCGTTCAGCCACAATCTGCCCCACTCACCACGCTTTCATCGTTGCACATCAAGCCTTATCCATCTGGGAGCGCTTGAATCTTAATCAACCGTCACACCAGGCTGATCCTCCTCCGAACCATCAGTGTCGATCCCGGCAAGGATCTCGGACAGATTGTGAAAATGCCCCTTGTCCTTTTTGGTTTCCGAGGTGTCGGTGTCGCTGCCGGTTTGCGCCAGGGCGTCACTGAGGGTCTGGTGTTGTACCAGCCATTGCGGCGCGGTTTTTTCTTCCGGGCTCATGTTCTCCAGAAACGCCAGTGCCGCCTTGGCACGCCCGACCGGGTCGTTGGCATAGGGGTCGGTGAAGTTCTTCTGCTGGTCGGCGGGGCCACTGTAATAACCGGTGGCCAGGCGCTCCTGTTGGCGCATCAACCCTTTGGCGGCGGCCTGTTCTTCGGCGCTGAACTGGCCGCCCTGATTGGTGGCCACGGCATACAGCGAGCGACGATCGAGATCGCCCATCAACGAATTGCGATCGGTGTCACTGCCGTCGTACGGTTTGCCGCCGCTCTTCATCAACGCGTACTTGCTGTCCATGCGTGTACGCGCATCCGAGGCGACATCCGGGAAAGACAGCCCTTTGGAACTCGAAACCGCGCCCGGCTGCGATACACCCAGTACCAGAGCGTCGGCGGTCATGCCCGAGCGCGCTGGAAAGTATGGCGTGTAGTTGGCGATGGAATGGCTGTAGCCCACTGACTTGCTGGAGAGGCTCACCCAGCCGGTGCTGTCATCCGCCTGATTGCTCTGATTGGCTTGAGTGGCCGCAGTGCTGGCGTTATCGGTACTGGAAGAGGTCTTGCGCAGGGAGGCATTGGCGTAAGCCGACATGGCGGTGTCTGAAGCGTTATTGACGATCATCCTGGCTTCCTTGGCGAATGGGCGCCAAACCGGGCGCCTCGAAATTGGATGCACGACGGACCGCGACACCCAAATGCGTCGGGACCTGTGCAGAGGTTGGTTGCACGAAATAAATTATTTAATGGTCATACAAGCCAAATACTGTTTCGGCCATTTATTGACTTACTTGAGGGTAACTAGCTCCGGGGTCCTTCATCAAGGCAAATAACGCTTAGTGAAGCACTGTTGTGAATTGGTCTCCTTGATAACTTTTCAATTGGACTATCTGATCAGAACAATAACTTTAATACAGGTCCAGAACTCACAAGCGGCTGTTGGCAACTTCACTCTCCAATGGGCGAGCTACACTGAGCATCTTCGGGTCCCGTGACCTTTCCAGCCATTACAGAGGTGTGCCATGAACGAGGCCAACGCAACAGCCAGCGGCCAGCCCTTTATGGAAGTCCCTGCAACCACCCTCGCCGCCCGGGTGCATCAATTCGGTGGCCCTGAGTGCATCTGTGTGGAAACGGTTCCAACCCCTGCTCCGGGCCCTGGCCAGGTGCTGGTTCAAGTAGAGGCTGCGGGGGTTGGGCCGTGGGATGGCTGGATCCGGTCAGGCAACAGCGCCCTGCCCCAGCCTTTACCTTTGACGCTGGGCTCGGACCTTGCGGGCGTCGTGGTCGCGGTCGGGCCTGAGGTGGCAACCCTGAAAGTCGGCGATGCGGTCTTTGGCGTGACCAACTCCAACTTCACCGGCGCCTATGCGCACTATGCACTTGCCCAGGCGAGCATGATCGCGATCAAACCCGATGCCCTGACGGCGGTGCAGGCAGCCTCTGTCCCTGTTATTGCCGTGACGGCCTGGCAGGCGTTATTTGACAAGGGTCACCTGAAGTCGGGCCAGACCGTGCTGATCCATGGCGGGGCCGGGGGTGTCGGGGCGTACGCCATTCAGTTCGCCAAAAATGCCGGCGCCCAGGTCATCACGACCGCGTCGGCAAAGGATCAGGACTATGTCCGGGGGCTGGGCGCCGACCGGGTCATCGACTACAAGAACGAACCGTTCGAGAACACCGTCAAGGATATCGACCTGGTGGTGGATCTCGTGGGAGGCGACACCCAGGACAAATCATTCAGCGTGCTCAAGCCCGGCGGCTTTCTCGTGTCGGCCGTTTCCAACCCCGATCAGGACGCAGCGGCCCGGCATGGCGTAACGGCCTTTTTCTTTCTGGTGGACGTGACTAGCGCTGCGCTCACCGAGATTGCAGCGCTCGTGAATGCCGGGAAGCTGACAACCCGCGTGGGACCGGTGTTCGACCTTGATGAGGTCGGGCAGATACACGAGATACTCGACGGCAAGCAGCCACGGCCAGAGGGCAAGATGATCATAAAGATGCGCTGACCCGGTTCCGGGTCGGTGCCCGCCTTGCGCAGGCACCGACCCGCCTGCCTCTATTCGAAATACTGGGCGCCGATGTCGGCCCTTTTGCCGTTGCGGGCCAGGGGCGCAGCCGGGATCGTGACCTGTGACAGCCATTGCACGGCCGCACGGGCCGCCCCTCTCGTCAGGCCGGGTAAGGCCCTGAGCCATGCCGTCAGGGTCCAGGGGCGACGGCCATTGATCCGTTCGAAATCCAGCAGAAAGTTGCGCATGACGGCTCGATCCTGGCCGGCAACTTCAAAAAGCAGCATGTCCCGTGCCCGACGCTTCTTGTCGGAATCCCTGAGCCAGCTCAAGTAGGGCGTGGCGCCCGGTGATGTCAGCGCCAGCCGGTCCTCGCGATGAACCGTCATCGCCTGCTCCAGCGCCGCATCAGCCTGCGGGTCCGCATCGTGCAGCCGGGCTATCAGCGACAGGGCAACGTGCTCGGCATCGGTGACACCACCGGACAGGCTCAAGCCCCCCATCGGGTTGGCAACATGGGCCGCATCGCCCGCAAGAATCACCCGCCCTCGCTGAAACGCTCCGGCGCAGCGCTGCTGTACACGGTAGGGCTGGATGCGTTCGATGCGAAACTGATCCGGTGTCGGTGTGCCCGGCAGCATGCGCACCAGGCGTTCGGTTGCGCGCCGTGAGATCTGAGCGTCGGACAAACCACGACTTTCCTCGTAGCACACGCGCCACAGGCCGCTTCGGTCGAGCTGGATCACCGCGGCGGCATCGACTGCATCCTGTACGAAGTTGATCCTGGAATAACCATTGAGGGCGAAGTCGTAGAACAGGTTTACCGCGACCATCTGCTCGGGCCAGGTGACACCATCGAAACTTACGCCCAGCTGTTGGCGTACCGTACTTTGCGCACCGTCGGCGCCCACCACCCAACGCGCCCGAAGCTCGCTGTCGCCTCCCGGAGTGCAGTGGGTCAGCGTGACCCAGGACCCTTCGTGCTCCAGCCCCTTGAGCCGGTGATTCCAGCGGATCTCGACATTGGGCAGCCTGCGCAGGTGCTCGACAATCACCGCACACACATGATGTTGCGCGAGCAGGAGCATGTACGGATGTTCGCTGTCCTCACTCAGCACATTCCATTGCATCGTGGCGATCAGGCTGGCGTCAGCATGGCGGTAGGCCAGGTCGTCCGAGCGTACGGCGGCCTTGCTGATGTCGGCGAGCAATCCGGCCCTTTCCAGCACCGCAACACTGGCGGGGGTGTAGGCAACCGCCCAGGATGCGGACGAAACATCCGCCGCCGATTCAAGCACGACCACCCGGGCGCCGGCCTTGCCCAGTATCAACGCGGTCAGCAGGCCAACGGCCCCGCCTCCAACTACCACCACCCCCTCTATACTTTCCATATTGTTTTTATCCATCAGCAAGCGGCACACAGGTATCTGACGCACAAGCACCAGACGCATCGACAAAGGCTAACCAGCGGCATTTGACGAGGCAACACGGCAGGGTTTGCGGTTCGCAAACACGCCGGTCGCGATTTGTGGGTGATCGGTTTCCCACGTAATCTGGTGCTGATTTGGCAATCGCAGGGTTTGCGAATCACGAACCACGACGCTGTTGTCTTGTCGCCAGGGACTGCTCAAGCTGAAGCGCAAGACGTGCCATGTTTCAAGGAAAGTGCTCGTCAAGCCAGCAGACGGACCGCTCCGGTATCCATGTTCGATACCGGTCCGCCGGCCCTCAAAACAAAAAAGATAGAGGCACAGCATGGACATTTATCTGAGTATCGAAGCATTCGTGCGTGCTGCGGAAGCAGGAAACTTTGCCAACGCCGCCCGGCAGATCGGCGTTGCAAAATCGGTCATCACCACCCGGGTCCAGCAGCTGGAAGAGCATCTGGGTGTGTCGCTCTTTCATCGCTCCAGCCGGGCGGTGAAACTGTCCGAAGTCGGCGCATCCTATTACACCGATTGCCAGGAACTGATCGATCACATGCAAGCGCTCTCGCAGCGCTCGCGAGACACCTGCGCATCGGTCAGCGGGACGCTGCGCGTGGCGGCGCTGAATGGTTTCGCCCTGGAGCACCTGCCGAAAGTCATCGAGACATTCCGCAAGAGCCACCCTAACGTGCAGCTGGATGTCTTCGCCAACGACCAGGTCGTCGACCCCGTTCAGGAAGGCTATGACATCGTCCTGCAGATCTTCCCCCCGGCCTCGGACTCGCTGATCGAGCGACGGCTGTTTCTGATGCGCGGTGTTTTCGTCGCCACGCCAGGTTATCTGCAAGGCAAACCTCCCATCGAGACGCCTGATGATCTTTGCCTGCACGACTTTGCCTGTTACCGCTACTACCCATGGCGGCGCTGGTCGCTGAACAATCAAGAGCAGCAGCAACAGAGCGAGGTGACCCTGACACCGGCGTTGCGCTCCAACAGCGTGCACCTGATTCAGGAGTTTGCACGTCGCGGGATGGGCATTGCTTACCTCCCGACCATGGTGGCCTGCGAAGACCTGCTGCAGGGCCGCCTGGTCCGCGTGCTGCCGGACTACCAGACGGACACGCCCTACTTTTCCGCGGTGTATCCGACGTCTCATCGCCTGACCGCCAAGGTCAAACTGTTCCTGGACCTGCTGTCCTCGACATTCTCCATGGAGCCCGAATGGGACAGACGCCTGGGACTGTCGCCCGACACCGAAACCACCCCTGCCCTGGCAAGTTGCTGAATCCATTCTCACCTCCCCGGCAACGACACTGCAGGATCGACCTGCAGTGTCCCTCCACCGCGCGTTGTCTCCCTTTACCGCGCTGCAGTCGCCGATACCCTTGCCGGCAGCGGCTGCGACTTGGCTGAAGGGAACAGGAAGTACGCCAGCGCCGGCAACAGGATCAGTGCGCCGAGCATGTTCCAGATGAACATGAACGCCAGCAGCACCCCCATGTCCGCCTGAAACTTGATGGGCGAGAAATACCAGGTGGCAACCGCGATACCCAGGGTCGCGCCGGTCAGCACCACTATCTTGCCGGTGAACATCAAGGCACGGTAATAGGCCTCGGAAAGGCTGGCGCCCTCACGCAGATACCGCAGCATCACCGTCATGATGTACAGCGCGTAGTCCACCCCGATCCCCACACCCAGGGCGATCACCGGCAAGGTTGCCACCTTGACGCCGATGTTCAGCCAGACCATCAGCGCCTCGCAAAGCACCGACGTCAGCATCAGTGGCAGGACCGCGCAGAGCACCGCGCGCCATGAGCGGAACGTCACCAGGCTGATGAGGATGACGGCGGCGTAGACCAGCCACAGCATCTTGCGATTGGCTTCCTTGACCACCATGTTGGTCGCGGCTTCGATCCCGGCGTTTCCTGCGGCATTGAGGAAGCGGTAGCTTGTGGAGTCGTTGCGTTTGGCAAACGACTCGACGACATTGACCACATCGGTCAGCGTATCTGCCCTGTGGTCGCGCAAATAAACGTACACACTCAGCAGGTCGCAGTTCTGGTTGAACATCTCCCGCGGCGCACGGGTGATGATGGCGTTGAGCATGTCCTGGTTACGCGGGATTTCGTACCAGCGCAGGCTGCCTTCGTTCATCGCGCTGGCGGCGCCCTTGGCCAGGCCGGCCAGGGACTTGGTGCCCTCGACGCCAGGCAGTTGCGACAGCTCGAATTCCAGACGATCGACGGCGCGCACCGTGTCATAAAGCGCGCAGGCGAATTGCGGGGTCTTGACCATCACCACGTAGACATCGCTGCTGGCCGAGTAATGGCTGACGACGAAGGCGTTGTCCTGGTTATAGCGAGAATCGGCACGCAGCTCCGGCGCACCGGGACTGGTATCGCCGATCTTCAATTGACTGCCAACACCGACACCGACCAGCGCCAGGGCAATGCCGGCCAGCAACGCGACGGCGGCCCAGCGACGGTGCGTGAAATGATCCAGGAAGGCCCAGACCGCATGCTTGCTCAGGTAGAGGTCGGCAAGGTCGGTGGAAGCCACCGCCGCCGCTCTCTGCGCGGCCTTCTCGCTGACGCCGATGAACGACAACAGCACCGGAAGCAACATCAGATTGGTGACAATCAGGATGGTGACGCCGATGCTGGCACAGATCGCCAGGTCCTGGATCACCGGGATGTCGATCACCATCAGCACCGCAAAGCCCACGACGTCACAGACCAGCGCCGAAAGTCCCACCAGAAACAACCGGCGAAACGTCAGCCTGGCGGCCAACTGGCGGCTGATCCCGCGCCCGATGTCCTGGGTGATGCCGTTCATCTTCTGCGCGCCGTGGCTCAAGCCCACGGCGAACACCAGAAACGGCACCAGCACCAGATAAGGGTCTAGGACAAAACCCAGGCTGGCGAGCGCGCCCAGCAACCAGACCACCGCCACCAGCGAACAACTGAGCACCACCAGCGCGCTGCGAATACAGCGTGTATAGCCGATGAGAATGACCAGGCAAATCGCAGCGGCGACCAGAAAGAACACCATGACCTGACGCATGCCCTCGATCAGGTCCCCCACCAGTTTGGCGAACCCGGTGATGTGAATGTCGATCCGGGCCGAGGTGTACTGGGTTCTGAGCGCTTCCAGGCGCTGGGACAGGGCCTGATAGTCGATGGGCGCCGCATCGCTGGCACGCTGTTCCTGAAGCGGGACGAGGATGATGCTGGACTTGAAGTCGTCGGCGATGAGCTGGCCGATCTCACCGGATCGTTCGATGTTCTGCCTGACCTGGGCCAGGCTGCGCGCCGAGCCGTCGTAGTCATCGGGCATCACCGGTCCGCCGTCCAGGCCATCCTCGGTCACGGCTGTCCAGCGCACCGCCGGGGTCCAGATCGACTTCATGTACGGCCGATCCACTGCCGGGAGCAGGAACAGTTCATCGGTCAGCTTCTTCACGGTGTCCAGATAGCCGGGATCGAAAATCGACCCCTCCCTGGCCTCCACCACCACCCGCAGCGTGTTCCCCGCGCCAGCCAGTTGCGAGCGGTTCTGCAGGTAGTTGACGATGTAGGGATGGCCGCTGGGGAGCATCTTCTCGAACGCCGCGTTGAGCTCCAGGCCCATGGACTTGTAGCCGAACCAGCACGTCGCAAGCACGCAGGCCAGCAGGAAGAGCCCGCGATGACCGAACAGCAAACGCTCGACCCATGACCCTCGTTGAGCCATCACGTCAACGTCGTCTGCGGCGACCTCATGGTGCGCATTCATAGTTCATTCTCTTTGTTCATGACGAGGGTATCCAGGCGCTTGACGCCTCGCAGGCCAGTCACCACCAGCACTCCATCGGTGGCTTGCACCAGGTCGGTGATGGGGGACCCATCGAGGTCGCGGCTCGGCAGCGGCGCAAAATGCTCGCCATGATCGAGGCTGCGCAGTAGCCGCCCCGCCTCACTGGCGAGCACAAGGCTGCCGTCCTGCAGTTCCCTGCCCGCCGTGAGGCTGCTGCTTTCACGGGTGGCGACCGCGTTCCATTTAAGGGCGTCGGTGCTGCGATAGAGGTTGCCTTTGAGCCCGAACACCAGTGCCTGGCCGGAGCCCAGCTCAAGTGCGCCGAACCAGGTGCCGTGGTAGGGCATCGGGACCTGCCTGAAGGGCGCCCCTAGTCCACTCGCGCGCAGGACAGTGCCCTGCTCTCCAACGATGGTCACGTCTTGGTCGCCTTGAACGATCCGGTAAAGGTGCAGGCCGGCGCGATTGTCCAGCTCGCTGGTCACCGAACGCCAATGCGCCCCGGCATCCTCGGTGAGCATCGCCATCCCGTAGGCGCCCACTGCCAGGCCGTGCTGAGCATCGGAGAAATGCACATCCAGAAACGGCTTGTCGGCGCCATCGGCGACCCACCGCCGGGCGATGTCCAGGTGTCGCTGCGCACCTTCGGCGCCCTGCGCAATTTGATCCTGCGCCGCCTGCTGCTCCAGCCCGGCAGCCAGGTTGCCGTCCAGCTGGCGCTCCCACGTCTCGCCGCCATCGGCACTGTGCAGGATTACCCCGCCATGCCCCACGGCCCAGCCGTCATGGGCATCGACGAAGTCCACCGCCGTCAGCGCAACGCTGCTGGGCACCGAGCGCGCCTGCCGCCAGGTGCGGGCCATGTCATCGGACAGCAGGACGATGCCCCGCTCGCCGACGGCCACCAGGCGCTGATCCGCGCGGGTGATGGCCAGTAGAACCGACTGTTGGGCGTGTTGATCGGGTGCTGCCGGTGTGTCCAAGAGGTCCGTCGAGGCACTGCACGCGAGATCGCACACAGCGCCGGCGAGCACGCACGACAAACCGATGTGTCGGAGCGTCGTCCGCACATTATGAAATTTGAGACTGGTCATCGCTTGATTCCACCGCTCGGTTGGCAAGCGGCCCGCTGACCGGGCCGCGGTCTTCGTGATTCAGCGCACGCCTTCGGCAGCAACTGCGTCACCGGTGAAGTAGGACTCAGGCTTGAGCGGCACCACCCGGAAGTTTTCGCCGTTGAATGCCTGCACGTTACTGACCGTGCCCGCCTGCAGGTTGAACACCGCGACCGGTTTGACCAAGACCGCCGGCACCGACGGCACCACGAACGGCAACACTTGCGAAGTGCGCCACAGCTTGCCCTCGGCGTCATAGCCGTCGAGCAGGGTCAGCAGCCAGGTGTCCTCATCGAAGTAGAACGTGCGCTTGGGCACCGCATGGCGTTTGCCGCTGGCCAGCGTCGCTTCCACGACCCACACCCGGTGCAGTTCCCAACGCAGGGTATCGGGGTTCAAATGGTGAGGCGCAAACGCCTTGTCAGCCGCTGCGGTCACCTGGCCATTGGTGTTGTAGGGGACGTAGATTTCTTTCTTGCCGGCGATTTTCCAGTCGTAGCGATCAGGCATGCCGAAGAAGCCCTGCACTTCGTCGAAGTAGTTGGCGCCGGAGGCCACGAAGTCAGGGGTGTCGTAGGCCACGGTGGGTGCGCGCCGTACTCGCCGCTGTCCGACCAGATACTGCCAGGCCTGGCGTGACTGTTGCGGATCGACGCTGTCGCGAATCACCAGCGTTTCACCGGCCTTGAACGGCGGCGCCGTGGTGCTGAAACGCTGCAGGAAATATTCCTTGGACCAGTTCTGCGCCGAACCCTTCTGGTAGTAGTACGGGTACTGCCAGGCGTTGTCGTTGCGCGTCGCCAGGGTCTGCCCGCCGTCGCTGGTCAGCACCACGTTCTTGAAGCCGTATTCCACCGCCTCGGGTTCAACCCGCAGCAGGAAATTCCAGATCACCTCCAGACCACTCTTGGGCACAGGGAAGGGAATGCCGCCAAAGCAGCCCTCCACCGACTGGCCGTTTTGGGTCAGCTTGCAGTTCTGCGCATTGAGCGCGGTGTTCTTGTACACATAGTCCGGCGCAGAGGCAGTGCGGTGGGTTGGATAGACATCCAGACGGAAGCTTTGCGGGTACTTCTGCAGCAGCGCACGCGTACCCTCGGAGAGCTTGTCGCTGTACTTGGCCATGTTCTCTGCGGTGATTTTCACCACCGGTTTTTCAGTGGAAAACAGGTCACCGGGAATGAAGTTATTCCCCGCCGCCGGGGTTTGTCGGGTGCCGCCGTCCCATGCCGGGATACTGCCGTCGGCGTTGCCGGCTTTCTCCCCACCCAGGGGCGTCAACGCGGCCCCCAGACTCGCCGCTTCCTGCGCACCGACCGCCGCCCAGACCGGCGCGCCTGTCACCAGGCTCGCCACGAGTGAAAAACCAAGGAATGTCTTGTTGTTCATTGTTCTTATCCTTTCGGGTTTAGAAAGTGCGCTGCAACGACACGGAAACGAAATCACGGTCGGCGTAAACCTGATCGCCTGACAGGGCGTTGGATGAATCGACGATCCCGCCCGCGCTGCCGTAGTAGTGGGTAAAGCTGATGCCGCCGCGCCAGGTTTTGCGGTAATCGAACTGCAAGCCCAGGCTTACATCGCCACCGCCTTCCGGCGAGAAGCCGGTGCCCAGCACTGCGGTGTTGCCGTTGATGCCGTAGCCGATACCTATGGGCACGCTCATGTCCACGCCCGGCAGAACCTGGAAATATTCGGGGGTGAACAGCACTCGCAGCGAACTCGCGTTGCGGGTGACGTTGGGGTCCAGTTGGTCGCGGTTTTTATCGACGCTGGTGATGCGGTTGTAGGCCAGCTCACCGAGCAGCGTTGCGCCGTCCCAGAGCGAGTTTCCGGGCGCGACGCTGATCGCCGAGATTTGCGCGTGGAAGGTGTTGCCCACTGGATACAACGGGTCGTGATCGCCGTCGCCTCTTCCGCTGAGGTCCAGCACCACGTTGCCGGTGGCGGCCAGCGGCGTGTTGCGTCGCACCGACGCTTCGGCCGCGACGTTGGTCTCGCCGACCAGGGTGCTGATGCTGGCACCGAAGGTTCTGATGCCCTCGCCGTAGACAAGCTCGTAATCGCCTTGCTCGGGGCGCAGGTAGAACTGCGGAAACCTGTCATGGTAACGAGCGGCGTAGAGGCCGTACTCGAAGTCACCGAACTGCATCTTGACCTCGAAACCATACTGTCCGGAATCGGAGGCATCGATGTCCTTGCCGCGCCGCAGTGCCTGCCCGGGTCCGATGAAGAACTGCTCGCCGCCTTCATCGACAAAGTCGGCGTAACTGAAGTAACTACCGGCCCCCGGCAGGCGTGCAGGCTCCCAGCGGTACTGGTAATAAGCGCCCAGCGTCAGGTTCTGGTTGACCAGCAGCGTGCCGCCCACCTGATTGACCGGTCGGATGATTTCCTTGAACGTGGAGTTGGGCACCGACAGCAACTTGATGATGTCGACCGGCGACTGCGCAACCGCGATGCCGTTGCCGCCGAAGAACAGGCTTTCACCGTAGACCTGGCTGTAGCGCCCTCCCCTGAGCGACAACGACATGTCTCCAAGGGCAAACTTGCCATAGGCGAAGGCGTCGAGCAGTTCGCCGTCCCGGCCCTGCAGATCCCGGGTGTCATGGGTGAACTGATCGTTGCGCACGGACGAGCTGTTGACCGTGTCGCTGTGGTTGTCGTTACCCCGGTTGTAAACATCGTCGTACCAGGCCGCCCCGCTGAGCCGCACGCCATAGGTGTGCCGATAACTCATGTCCAGTTCGGAGAGAAGATCCAGGCGATCAGAAATCAATCCGCGATTGAAGTTGTTGTCGCCGTCATCGAGGTTCGGGTTGTAGGAAGGCCGAACAGCGTGGTCCTGATTCTCCACGCGCCAGGCGGCGCTGTATTTGAGCGTGTTGTCCCACGCCACGGAGAAATCGGTACTGCCGGTATCAATCTGGAAAGCCTGCGCTGACGGGATGCTCTGAATGCCGAACACAGCAGCCGCCACGGCAACGTGCATGTAACATAACGAGGGTCTTGCGGGTACAACGCTGATGTTCGCTTTCACGTTCATAGAGTAACCCTGACTTATAATTTTTATTGTTTGGACACTCGGAAACTTTCTCACTGCCTGAAAGTTTCAGACGAGACAGTACTGCGGTCGCTTTATAGAAAAATCCTTAACGTATTCTTTAACCATCTGATCTTGAATCGAGCGCAACAGCATCCGCTTATGTAGGAGCGCGCTTGCCCGCGACTGCGATAGTTCAGTCAATGACGGTGTGCCTTGAACACCGCCGTCGCGGGCAAGCGCGCGCCTACAGACAATCACGCAGGGCTGTCCGCACAGCCATGCTGCACGCTCGATGGTTACTGCTGCTTATTACGAGTTACAACACTCAGAGGGCGAACGTCATGCACTCACGGCTTCACGCTCTGCAGTATGTTGCAATGGCTTGATCACCCGTCGGCCATTGAGCCTTTCGAAGTCGAGCAAGATTTCGCGCATGACTTTAAGGTCCTTGCCCGCGTGATCGAACATTGCGTTATCACGGGCCCGTTGCGCAGGGTCGCTTTCTTTCATCCAGGTGAAGTTGGCGGTTGCGGTGGGCGAGGTGAACTCGAGGAACACTTTGCGCCGGTCAACCGAATACTCATCCAGCACTTTGCTGGAAGCGCCTTCATTGATGACCGCAATCAACGCCTCGGCCAGATGCTCGGCATCGAGCACACCACCGGACAGCCCCAGCCCGCCCATCGGGTTGGTGGCATGGGCCGCATCACCGGCCAGGATCACCCGACCACGACGGAACTCAGCCGCGCAGCGCTGGTGGACCCGGTACGGGTTGAGGTAGTCGACCCGGTATTGATCCGGCGTCGGCGCGCCGGGCAACAGGCGCTTGAAGCGCTCCGGCAGGCGGCGGCGGACTTCGGCTTCGGAGATGTCCGGGTCTTCGCCGTAGCACACGCGCCACAGTCCGGTCTTGTCGAGCTGAACGACCACGGCCCAGTCCACCGGGTCGTGCACGAAGTTGGCCCGGGAATACCCGTGCAGGGAGAAGTCGTAGAACACGTTGGTGGCAACCAGGCGTTCGCCCCAGGTAATCCCGTCGAACGTCAGCCCGATCTTGCCGCGCACGGTGCTGCGTGCGCCGTCGGTGGCCGCCACCCACTTCGCCCGCAAACGCGCCTTGCCGGCCGGACCGCTGGTTTCCATGGTCACGTAGTCGTCGTCCTGCTCGATCTCCTCGACCTTGTGATTCCAGCGGATTTCGACGTTGGTCAGCTTGCGCAGATGCTCCACGATCACATTGGACACATGGTTCTGCGCCAGCAACAGCATGTAAGGGTAATCGGTGTCCTGCGCCAGAACGGCCCAGTCCATCTTCGCGATCAGTTCGCCGTTACCGTGACGGTAGGCGAAGTCCGGGCACCACACGGCGCGTTTGCGAATGTCGTCGAGCAAACCGAAACGGTCCAGTGCAGCAGCGGTGGGTGGCATGTAGGCGACTGCCCGTGGCGAGGGTGAAACGCCTGATTCGGACTCCAGGACAACTACCCGCACACCGGCCTTGCCAAGTTTCAATGCGGTGAGCAGCCCGACCGGGCCTCCGCCGACAACTACCACGCCCTCTATTGTTTCCATCGTGTGTCTCCTATCACGGCCCATTTGCTGGGAAGGCGCCTGATCCTTCTTGTTTGAAGCTATTAATCAGGCGAGTGACTTCAGACTAATCACCCGACATTGGAGAGGCAATACAGCGACGTTTGGCAAACGCGAACAGACTGATCGGGTTTTGAGAGGACATCGACTTCATCCTGCATGAGATGCCCAACTTAATAGTTCATGAAACCAGCCACTTAGCTCATTCCTGGCGCGTTATTAACACTCAGAACTCTGCCCATTATGTCCGGCGGCGATCGTTCGCCTTTTACAATCACCACGTTTGCGAATCGACAACCTGCTTAGTGTTGTTTTGTCCTCTTGCCCTGCTCATGCTGCATTGAGCAATCGGTAAGTTTTATGACTCGTTGATTGCAGTTTCTTCTAACAATGACGTTTTCAGGAAATTCACATGACCACTAAAATCCAGATCGTTTTCTACAGCTCGTACGGGCACATCTACAAGATGGCCGAAGCCATCGCCGCTGGCGCCCGTTCGGTCGGGGATGTTGAGGTCACACTGCTGCAGGTTCCGGAACTGATGCCGGAAGAAGTCCTGGTGAAAAGTGGCATCAAGGGCTATCGCGCCGCCTTCGCCTCCATCCCTTTCGCGACGCCGGAAAAGCTGGCAGAAGCGGACGCCATCATCTTCGGCACCCCGACCCGCTTCGGCAACATGTGCTCGCAAATGCGTAACTTCCTCGACCAGACCGGCGGCCTGTGGATGTCCGGCGGACTGATCGGCAAAGTGGGCAGCGTGTTCACCAGCACCGCCTCCCAGCACGGCGGCCAGGAAACCACCATCACCAGCTTCCACACCACCCTGCTGCACCACGGGATGGTCATCGTCGGCGTTCCGTACTCCGAGCAAGGACTGGTCAACATGAGCGAAATTTCCGGTGGTACCCCATACGGTTCCTCGACGCTGGCAGGCCCTGACGGTTCTCGCCAGCCAAGCGAAAACGAACTGCAGATCGCGCGCTTCCAGGGCGAGCACGTCGCGGGCATCGCCAAGCGCCTGAAGCAAAACCTCAACTGATTCACTGCGGTGTGCCGCCAGGCCGAGGGGCACCGATCACACAGAGACAACCACGTTCTCACTCACGGGAAGTGGTTGTCCCCCTCCCCCCGCAGGGCACTTCGGCTTGATGTTCACACCGTGAAAAGACAGAGGCCCGACCGGCAAGGCGTCCCAACGGAACCTTGCGGGTCAGGCCTCTGTTTTACGCAATGCGCTCAGTCCTGGACGTCCATCACCACGCTGCCCGCCTCTACGCGAACCTGCACAGAATCCAGCCGCGCGCCCTGACAAGGGCCTTCCACACACATGCCGTCTTCAAAACGAAACATGGCACTGTGATGGGCGCACATCAGGACTTTGCCGCGGTAGGTACAGAAGGTTTGCGGCCGATAGTTCAGGGGCACCGAGAAGTGTGGGCATCGATTCAGGTACACCCACACCGATTGCGCCTGGCGAACGGCAACCAGCCCCGAGGGATGGAGCTGGGCGTGATCCGGCAGCCCCAGGGCGCCGCCATCGGCAATGTCTTCAAGCTGACATAGCGTGATGGTGTTCATACAGAATCCCGCAGAGCCGGGTTGCCCAGGCTCCAGTTCCAGGGGCGAATTTCAATCCGCGAGAACAGCCCGGCCTGGACGTAGGGATCATCCTGCAAGAAGGCTTCGACCTCAGGCAAGCTGGCGGCTTCAATCACCAGCAGCGTGCCATTCATTGCAGCGCCGGCATCATTCAATGTCGGGCCACCCAGGCGCACCACCACGTGATGCATGCCCGGGGCTCGCAGATGCGCCCGGTGGGTTGGCCGCAGCTTCTCACGCAGCGCCTGGGAGCCTTCGTTGTCAGTGGCGAAAACGGCGAAAAACTGTCCCATGACTCAGGCGGCCTCCAGGACAAAATCGTAGTACGCGCGCTTGTACGGATAGGCCATGTCCAGCCCTGCTGCATCCTCGTCGTGGGCGGGGCGATCTTCATAGGTCACCTGCAACGACCCTTTGACGCCGAACACGGCATCGGAACCCAGGTATGGGTCATCACTGTTGAACAGGTGCGTGACCAGCTTGCGATAGCCCGGCGCCTGAATCATGAAATGCAGATGGGCGGGTCGCCAGGCATGACGATTGGCCGCATCCAGCATCTCGCCCACGGGGCCATCGGTGGGAATCGGGTAGCACACCGGCACTGTGGTCTGAATGGCGAAGCAGCCGTCGTTATCGCTGCGGTAGCGCCCGCGCAGGTTGCCGAACGGCTGATCCGGATCTTGCCCGGAGTACATGCCGTTGTCTGCGGTTTGCCAGACGTCGAGAACCGCCCCGACCACTGGCCGGCCCAGCACATCGAGCACCCGGCCATGCACCAGTGCCGGTACGCCGTCGGTCAACGCCATGTTCTCGCCGTAACTGCGATCGGGCATGCCCTCGATGAAGAACGGGCCGAACACCGTTGTCTCGGTGGCGTTGGTGCTCTGCCGATGATTGATCGCATCCACCAGCATCGACACCCCCAGGGTGTCCGACAGCAGGATGAATTCCTGACGCACCTTGCCATCGCACTTCTGTCCGGTCTCGGTCAGAAAACGAATGCCCTCGAACCACTCCTGTTCGGTCAGCTCGACCTCGCTGACGAAGTCGTGCAAGTGGCGCACCAGGCTTTGCATGATCTGTTTGAAACGCGGGTTGGGGCTGGTCTCGAAACTGCTGACAGCCTGTTCGGAGATCAAGGCTTCCACGGCTTTGTAATGATCGGTCATTGTTGTTATTCCGATGGGATTGGGGAAAGCAAAACGCCGGGGCACTGAGTGCTCCGGCGTCGTTTTTCAAGCGGGTGACCAACCGTTCCAGGCCCGCGTCAGCAGCGCCTCGATGGGCGCCTGTTCAAACGGTCTGGGGTTGTAGTACGGGCTGGCGCAGGCGATCTGGGCGGCCTCGGCAGGGCCATCCTTGGGCATTCCCAGCTCTGCCAGCGACAGAGGAATGCCCAGCCTTTCGTTCAACGCAAACAGCAACTGGCCAACGTCCCTGGCCTCGTCACCACCGAGCGCGCGGGCGGCACGTTGCAGGGGCTGCGCCGCCGCCTCGCAGTTGTAGTGCGCCGCGTGCGGCAGCACGATTGCATGGGCCTGAGCGTGGGGCAGGTTGAAGGTACCGCCCAGCGTATGGCAAAGCTTGTGGTGCAAGGCCATGCCCACCGAGCCCAGGCAGATGCCCGCAAGCCAGGCACCGTAGAGGGCCTGGCCTCGCGCCTCGGGATGCTCAGGGTCCTGGACGATCAGTGGCAACGAGGCGGCCAGTGCCCGGATCGACTCTTCGGCCATGAAGCCGATGATGGGATTGGCGTCCTGGGCGTACAGCGCCTCGACCGCATGGGCCATGGCATTCATCCCCGAGCATGCGGACACCTGCGCCGGCAGCGACAGGGTCAGTTGCGGATCGTAGATGACTGTCTTGGGCAACACGCGGATGTCACGCCCGGTGCGTTTCAGTCGATCTTCAGTGAGCCCGTAGATGGGCGTCATTTCCGAGCCGGCATAGGTGGTCGGCACCGCCAGGATCGGCAGGCCCGAGTCCATGGCGATCGCCTTGCCCAGGCCGATGGTCGAGCCTCCACCGACGGCGACGCAGCAGTCGGCGCCCAGCCGGACAGCCTCGATCCGGGCCGCCTGCGCGACTTCGATCGGCACATGCATCACCGCGTTCGGATACACACCCGCCGAGCGCGAACCCAACAGGGCTGCAACCTGCTCGCCCAGGTCCTGTTGCTCCGGCGTGGTCAGAATCAACGCACGTCGCGCACCCAGCCGGTCGATTTCCTGCGCCAGTTCAGACAGCTTGCCCCAGCCGAACACTACGCGCGTCGGCAGGCTTTGGTAGACAAATGGATTCATGGCCGGCCTCAGCGTTTGAAATGAGCGGGAATGGTGGCGTCGACGTTGACCCACACCGAGCGCGCCTCGGTGTAGTCATGCATCGCTTCGAAGCCCATCTCACGGCCATACCCCGACCGCCCTACACCGCCGAACGGGCTGCCTGGACTGACGCGCTTGTAGCAGTTGATCCAGCACATCCCGGCGTGGATCGAATCGGCCATCTTGTGGGCCCGCGCAAGGTTCTGCGTCCACAGACCGCTGCCCAGGCCGTACTCCGTCGAGTTGGCAATCGCCAGCGCTTCTTCGTCGGTTTCAAACCGCAGCACCGTCACGAACGGCCCGAACACTTCTTCCTGGGAGACACGGTCCCCGGGCGCCGCCTCGACCACGGTCGGTTCGACATAGAACCCGCTCGCCAATGCAGGATCGGCAGGCGCCTTGCCACCGGTAAGAACACGGCCGCCCTGCTCGCGGCAGATGTCCACGTACGCCAGCACGCGGTCACGGTGCAGGGCCGAAGTCAGCGGGCCCATTTCGGTGTCCGGGTTCATCGGGTCGCCCAGGCGAATCGACCGCGCCAGGGTGATGAAACGCTCCAGGAACGCGTCAGCGATGTCCTTGTGCAGGATCAGACGCGAACCTGCGATACAGGCCTGGCCCTGATTGTGAAAGATGGCCCAGGCCGCGCCATTGACCGCCGCGTCGAGGTTGGCGTCGGCGAACACGATGTTCGCGCCCTTGCCTCCCAGTTCCAGTTGAACACGCTTGAGGTTGCCCTGGGACGCCTCGACAACGCGGCGACCGGTCGCAGTGGACCCGGTGAAGGCGATCTTGCCGACATCTGGATGCTCGGCCAGACGCTGACCGGCAGTGTGGCCGTAACCGGGCACGATGTTGACCACGCCGTCTGGAAAGCCGACTTCTTTCATCAGCTCGGCGATGCGCAGGGTCGACAACGGGGTGATTTCAGAAGGCTTGAGCACCACGGTATTGCCGGCAGCCAGTGCCGGGCCCATCTTCCAGCTGGTGAACATCAGCGGAAAGTTCCACGGCACGATCTGCCCGACCACGCCCACGGGCTTTCGCTGCACGTAGTTGAGAAAGCCTGGATCGACAGGAATGACCGAGCCTTCGACCTTGTCGGCCATGCCGCCGAAGTAACGGAAACAGGCAGCCGTGCGTGGCACATCGAGCCCGCGCGAGTCGCGGATCGGGTGACCGGTGTCGAGGGATTCAAGTTGCGCCAGCTCTTCGGCGCACTCTTCGATCTTGTCGGCAAGTTTCAGCAACAACCGCCCACGCTGCGCTGCCCCCATCGCCGCCCAGGCCGGAAACGCCCGCTTGGCGGCATCCACCGCCAGGTCAACGTCCACCGCCTCAGCCGCGGCGATCCTGGTAATGAGCGAGCCATCGTGCGGTGAAACCACATCGATCGTGCCGCCGTCCACGGCGTCCACGAATCGACCATCGATAAACAGCTGGTTGTGCATGGTGCATTCCTCGCGCCGCATGACCTGCACGGCGCTTGCAACTGACTGGAAACGGGCCTGACCCGGTCAGGCCCGACAAGGCTTAGAACTCGATCGGGTACGGCGTGAGTTCACCGCTCTCGTAGCGCTCTGGCAGGTTGGGCGTGGCGTTTTCCCAGACCATCAACATCGAGCGTTTGGTCGAGTAACCCTGGTGGCGGATATCGGCCGGCATGGCGCAGATGTCACCAGGACGCATGGTGATGCGCGCACGCGGATTGCCCTCGTCCTTGTCGGCGACGTCCCAGACGATGTCATCGGACATTTGCAGGAACCACTCGACCCGATCGTTACCGTGGAACACCGGCAGCATGAATTCTTCGGTGGTCGGGCAGAACAGGCTGGCCTTGCAGACCGAAGTCACGGAAGGGTTCCAGGTCACGTCGGAGCGCGACAGGTACTTGAACAGGCTGAAGGCATGCAACTGGCCTTCGAAACCTTCAGCCGTGTGAATCTGCGGCTCATCCTGACTGACATCGGCGAAGTGACGGTTGATGTCCAGATCGTTGCGCAGCGGCGAATCATCCGGCATGCCAGGCATGCGTTTGGTGGCGATGCGGAAACGCTCGATGGCTTCGAGGTTTTCACCGTTCTTGCGCCCGAAGGCGGTGCCGGTTTCCTGTGGCGCGGCGAACGGGTCGAAGGTGCAGTTCACCCAGTCGCGCAGCATGGCCTTGAACGTCGCCATGATCAGCGGAGTTTCGAAGTTCTCGGTGTAGTTGACCCCGGCCTCTTTCAACACGCCGTTGAAGGTACCGGCGTACAGATCGACCCTGCCGTAGTAGTTGCGGGTACCGATGACGTTGTCGAAGTTGACCCAACCATAGAAAAAGCCCCAGGCCACGTCACGCATCAGCGCACGCAGAAAGATGTCGGCCGGGATCAGGTGCGAACGGGTTTCGCCCTTGGCGGGCCAGGTGATGCGGGCGAAATACTCATCGCGCGACAGTTCGAAAGCACCGAGCCGGTAGGAGCGATACCCGGTGACCGGATGGGGTGCGCTTGCGCTGACTTCGTCGTCAGCGAACGATGGTGCCTCAACGGCGGTTTCCAGCATGGCCATGGAAAATTCCTCTTGTTCTGGGTAGGGATGAGTGGCGATCAACGAATCACTTGAGGCAGATGTCTGCCCATTTCTCGACCGACAGCGGACCTTTGATGGTCTGCTGCAACAGCACACCCGGGCGGCTGGATTCAAAGCGGTACGCGGTGCCGGCAGGCAGCAGGCACTGATGGCCGCGTTTGAGCAGCACGTATCCCATGGGCTTGCCGACCGGCACTTCACCCGCCAGGCGAGTGCCCTCGCCGTCCACCTGAGGCGTATCCAGCTTGAGGAAGTCGACGCGCACCTCACCGTCCATCACGATGGCGAATTCGTCATGAGCGGCGGTGAACCAGGGCGACTGACCTTCAGCGCGCAGGGTTTCGATCACATAGCCAAGGTTCAGGCCCACCACGACTTTCTGGTAGGGAGGGGATTTTTCAGCCACTTCGAAGATGTTCGAAAATGCATAGTGGCGGGCTTCACCACTGATAATTTCCACCGACCCTTTGGTGTAGTTTTCCAGCGAGCCGAAGACCGTCTTGATTGCAGCAGTACTCATCGCGTTCACCGCACTTGTTGTTATTGAGGTGAAGCCACGGTACGGCGATGACTGACCGGGAACAATTACGCAGGGGCCGACAACAGTGTTTGCGAAACGCGAACACTGTTCGCCGACGAGCCTGGTTCAAACAATCCAGCCGCGCTCCAGCAACGGTCGATCCCAACTGGGTTCATCAGCAAAATGCTCGACCAGAAACTCAATGAGGGTGCGCACTTTCAGGGCCCGTCGCTGAGTGGCCGGGAACACGGCGGAGAAGTTGAACGAAGACAGGTGGTACTCGGGCAGTACGGGAATAAGTCGCCCCGCCAGCAGGTCATCGCTGGCCACCAGCGTCGGCAGGCAAACAATGCACACGCCCGTCTCGGCATAATCACGCAACAAGTGGACCGAGTTGGAACGCATATGCCCCGGCAGGCTGAGATTCAATTGTTCGCCCTCGTGAGTGAACACCCAGCGGTTGCGCGAGGGGTAACCTGCGTACATCGCGATCTTGTGGTTCAGTAAATCGTCGGGATGGCGAGGCACACCAAATTCGGCGGCATATTGCGGGGACATGCAGAACAACCGGCGAACGGAAAACAGCTTGCGCTCGATCAGGGTTTCACTCAGCGGCGGAAACATCTGGAAGGCGACATCGAAGCCTTCCTCGATGGGATCGACCACCCGGTCATTGACCACCACATCGATCTCGATATCGGGGTACAGGCGGTTGAACTCGGCCATCATCCGGCCAAAGTGCCCGATGGCAAAGCCTGGAAGCATCTGGATCCGCAACTTTCCGGTGGGCTTGGCGCGCAGCTCGCGCATGTGCTCGGTCAGTGAGTTGAAGTTGGCGACCATGTCCGAGCATTCCTTGTAATAGGTCTCCCCGACGTCGGACAGGCGCACATGTCGCGTGCTGCGATGAAACAGCGGTGCATTGATGAACTGTTCCAACTGCTGAATGCGATGTGAAATAACCGAGCGGGTCACGCCCAATTGCAATGCAGCCTTAGCGAAATTGCCGGTCTCGGCAACCCGCACAAAGGCTTCGACACTGAGTAAACGATCCATGGCAGGGTCCTGGATTTATCTTATTGTTCTCAAAGAATGAGGGTAAACCGCAGCCGGCCTGATTAGCCATAGCGACAAAGGTCCCAGGTAACAGGGGATGATTAGGGGAACGCCGTTAAACCTGCCCTCTATCAATATCGCGAACCTGGTGTTTGTATTTTGCAAACCTCCCCGCACTTTGCGCCAAGTCACGCCAATGTCGCGCATTTACTAAGTCGTGATCCTTCTGATCAATTAATTAGATAACTTCGTTCGAATTATTTGGCTTTTCCGGTGAGTTCGGGCCGATGTTCATTAGCGGACCGATGAGCCTGAGCTCGTTCGAATACCCTCGGAGGCCGGAACATGATTGAACTACGTCCGTTTAGAAAGTTGGGTGGAGGGAACCACGGATGGCTGGATACGCGCCACCATTTCTCATTCGCCGACTATCAGGATCCCAAGCGCATGAACTGGGGGCGGATGAGAGTCTGGAACGATGACACCATCGCCCCGCAAACAGGCTTTGCCCCTCACTCACACCAGGAGATGGAAATCATCACCTATGTCCGCCAGGGCGCGATTACCCATCAGGACAGCCTTGGCAACAGCGGGCGCACCGCCGCAGGCGACGTCCAGGTCATGAGCGCCGGCACCGGCATCCAGCACAGCGAGTACAACTTCGAAAGCGAAGACACGAAAATCTTCCAGATCTGGATCTTTCCGGACCTCAAGGGCCTGCCGCCAAGCTGGGGCGTGCGGCCTTTCCCCAAGCAACCCTCCAGGGGCAAATTCGAAACACTGGCCAGCGGCTTCGATGAAGACCACGACGCTCTACGCATCCGCGCCGAAGCCCGCCTGGCCGCTGCAACGCTGGATCGAGGCGGCCACGCCGAATACACCCTGGACATCGCGCGCAAGGTCTACCTGGTGGTGGCCTCAGGACAGATCGAAGTCAACGGCGTGATCGTGGGTCCTGGGGACGGAGCGGCCGTACAGAACGAATCAGTGCTCAGATTCCTTGCCCATCGACGCAGCGAGATCGTGCTGGTGGATGTGGCGGGCTGATCCCTGCGGGGAGACGTTCAGGGCATCTTGAGGCACTGGCGCTGGCGAATCGACCTCCTGCACGCGGCACCACCTCATGAAATGTCCTGAATGAGTCCCTCACACAAAAAATTTTGGGTAAGCGGATTAAATGGTTGATCTTACCTTTGCATGAGAGTGAGACAGACCGGCATCTCATCGGATTATCTGGTTGATGCTTCACCTACTGCTGGTGCATGTTTCCTTCGCTAATTCCAGCAAGAACCCCACACGCCTCAACTTCCCGGTCATCGTTGCAACTCGCTCTCAGTGAAACGAGTTGTTTCTCAAGCGCTTGCAGAGCGGTTATCTGCGACCGCACATGAGAGATGTGATCATCGAGCAAGGCGTTGACGGCGGTACAAGGCTGATGAGGGTCGTCCTGATAGCGCTTTAGTTCGTGAATTTCTGCCAGTGACAGATCCAGGATGCGGCAGCGACGAATAAAGGCCAGCCGCTCAACGTGTTTCTCGGTATAGACACGGTAACCGTTGTCCTGCCGATCAGGCGGCGGCAACAAGCCCTGCTGTTCATAGAAGCGGATCGTCTGTGTTTCGACCCCTACCAACTGCGCCAACTGACCAATGCGCATCAGCCTCCTCCCCAACGGATTCTTTACTCTATTGACCTTATAGTAGCTTTATAGTTTTAAATGGTACCACAACATTGTTCAAGTGGAGTCGTATCATGAGCAAATCCTGTGGTGGCGCCTGTGGCGGTGATGCAACGTCCGCAGCGGATACCGATATACAGGCCTCCTCCGAGGCGCCAGGGAGATGGGTCAGTGTTTATGCCGTGCCGAAGATGGACTGTCCATCAGAAGAACGAATGATTCGCCTAGCCCTGAACGGCTTTGAGGAGATTCGGGCGCTGTCCTTCGACTTGTCGAACCGCCGGCTGAAGGTCGTGCATGACGGCGAGGTCGAGCCCGTCACCTCGAAACTGAAGACCTTGGGGCTAGGCGCCTCGCTTCAGGAAACCGTCGCTGCAAATCCGGAGACCATCAAGGCCGCCGAGTTTTCGGCAGCTTCTGCTAAGCAAGAATCCGGGACCCTGCGCTGGTTGCTCGGCATCAATGCACTTCTGTTCGTGGTGGAAATGACTGCCGGTCTGATCGCCCGGTCCACCGGCCTGATTGGAGAATCCCTGGACAATTTTGCCGATGCGGCGGTGTACGGGCTTGCCCTTTATGCGGTTGGACATAGCGTGAAAATGCAGGTACGTGCCGCGCATCTTGCTGGTGTACTGCAACTGATCTTGGCTGTGGGCGTGCTCGTAGAGGTGGTGAGACGCTTTGTATTCGGTAGTGAGCCTGAATCGCTGGTGATGATGGCTATCGCATTCGTCGCATTGATTGCCAATACCAGTTGTCTGCTGCTCATATCCAAACATCGGGAAGGCGGGGCGCACATGAAGGCAAGCTGGATATTCTCGGCCAACGACGTGGTGATCAACCTGGGGGTCATCACCGCCGGCGCCCTGGTCGCGTGGACCGGTTCCAATTATCCGGATCTGATTATCGGCACCATCGCGGGGGGCATTGTACTTAACGGTGCCAGACGCATTTTGGCGTTGAAGGGTTAAATAATGCTCATTATTGGCAAAAAGCTCTCGCCGTATGCCCTATTGTCCATATCGGGCCTGCTGGCAGCGTCTGATCAGGCTGTAAAGTGGCTGGTGCAGCAATCAATGGCCTATGGCGAGTATGTTTCGGTGACCCCGTTCTTTAACTGGGTGCACCTATGGAACACCGGTGCCGCATTCAGTCTTTTTGCGAATGGTGGAGGCTGGCAGCGCTACTTTTTTATCGGAATCGCGGTAGTGGTCTCGATTTTTCTGATCAAGCTGATCCTTGAAAATCGTCATAAAGGAGAAGCCATCGCTTACAGTCTTATCCTCGGTGGCGCCATGGGCAACCTGATTGACCGGGTCTTTCGCGGCTATGTTGTGGATTCCTTTGATTTCTATTGGCGAGACTGGCATTGGCCGGCCTTCAACCTGGCTGATATTGCAATTGTCCTCGGTGCCTTACTTTTCGTTTCCAGCAGCTTGTTGGGTAAAAAAGCAAACACCAATGCCGAGTCGGATGGATCTGACTGACACCTACGCCTATACAACACCATGACCGAACTTCCCGACAACATCCTTCACCTGCCGCAATACCAAGTACTGGGCTGCAAATCAACCGACGACGAAATGCACTTCCAGGTGGACGTGCCCGATCCCATCGCCTGCGAGGAATGCGGCGTGCAGGGTGAGTTCGTACGGTTCGGCAAGCGTGACGTTCCCTATCGTGATCTGCCCATCCACGGCAAGCGGGTCACTCTCTGGGTGGTCCGCCGCCGATACACCTGCCGGGCCTGCAAGACAACATTCAGGCCCCAGCTACCGGAGATGGTGGACGGATTCCGTATGACACTGCGGCTGCATGAGTACGTGGAGAAGGAATCCTTCAACCACCCCTACACCTTTGTGGCGGCACAGACCGGCCTGGACGAGAAGACGGTGCGCGACATCTTCAACGCCCGCGCCGAGTTCCTGGGGCGCTGGCACCGCTTCGAGACGCCCCGCATCCTGGGCATTGACGAGCTATACCTGAACAAGCGCTACCGCTGCATTCTGACCAACATTGAGGAGCGAACCCTGCTCGACCTGCTGGCCACCCGCCGCCAGGACGTGGTGACCAACTACCTGATGAAGCTGAAAGACCGGCAGAAGGTCGAGATCGTCAGCATGGACATGTGGAACCCCTACCGGGCAGCGGTCAAGGCTGTGCTGCCCCAGGCCCGTATCGTGGTCGATAAGTTCCATGTGGTGCGCATGGCCAACGATGCCCTAGAGAGAGTGCGCAAGGGCCTCAGAAAGGAGCTGAAACCGTCCCAGAGCCGGACTCTCAAGGGAGACCGGAAAATCCTGCTGAAACGCGCTCACGAAGTCTCAGACCGGGAGCGCCTCATCATGGAGACCTGGACAGGCGCGTTCCCGCAACTGCTGGCCGCCTACGAGCACAAGGAGCGCTTCTACGGCATCTGGGACGCCACCACACGGCTCCAGGCAGAAGCCGCCCTGGACGAGTGGATAGCCACCATCCCGAAGGGCCAAAAGGAAGTCTGGAGCGATCTGGTCAGGGCAGTGGGAAACTGGCGCGAAGAGACCATGACCTACTTCGAGACGGACATGCCCGTCACCAACGCTTACACGGAGTCCATCAACCGACTGGCCAAGGACAAGAACCGTGAAGGGCGCGGTTACTCCTTCGAGGTGATGCGGGCACGAATGCTCTACACCACGAAGCACAAGAAGAAGGCACCGACTGCGAAGGTCTCTCCTTTCTACAAGAAAACCATCGGTTACGGACTGCCGGACTTCGCAGAGGAACTCAACTACGGAGTCGATCTATCAACCATCTGAGGGTGGTATCAGATTGATGGGGTGAAGGTGCCCCATCAACCATTAAATCCGTATACCCTCACTTTCAAGGGCTGGGTCGCGTACAGGCGATGAACGACTGAGCCCCCCGGCCGCGTGGTGGCACGATGTGAGCCTCCGCATCGTCCGGGCAGTTGCCGCCTTTTCTTTCCAAGGCCTGCCGGTTCTCACCATGGCATTCAGAATGATCAGCAGCTTGCGCATGCAAGCCACGATGGCGACCTTTTTGGGCTTGCCTGCCGCCACCAGCCGCTCATAGCAGGCTCGGATCAGAGGGTTGTGCCGCATGGCTACGATTGCCGCCATGTAGAGGGCGCTGCGCACCGTTGCCCGACCACCGCAGATCATGCGCTTGCCGCGTGACTGGCCCGAGTCCCGATTCATTGGCGCGACGCCGACCAGTGAGGAGATCTGCTTGGCCTTGAGCTGCCCCAATTCTGGAAGCTCGGAAATCAGCACAGCCGTAGTCGCCGGCCCAACGCCTTTGACGCCCTGCAAGAGCTTCGTCAGACTGGCTTGATATTTGGCGAGATGCGCTGCGATGCTCGCGTCGATGTCCTGAACCTGGCGCTTCAGGATGTTCATCAGTTCGATGATCCCAGGCTGCACATCCGAGTGAGAGGCGTACTTGCGCTGACGTTCACTGACTTGCAAGCGGACAAGCTGCCTCCGACGGGTCACCAACGCATGCAGGCGCTGCTGCGTCTCATCTGCCATCGGCCTGGTGAAGCGATCCCGGTCTGGGCGTTTGTCGATCACTTCGGCCAGCTCTGCCAGCATCAGCGCGTCGACGCGATCCGTCTTTGCCAGCCTGCCCATCGCCTTCGCGAAATCTCGCGCCTGTCTGGGATTGACTACCGCCACCCGGAATCCTGCGGCTTGCAGGGCGCAGGCACAGGCAAATTGGTAGCGGCCAGTGGCCTCCATGACGACGAGTGAAATTGGTTGTCTCCTCAGCACTGCCACCAGGGCCTGGTGGCCCTCTTGGTCGTTACTGAAAACGGTGGCTGCGCCATCCCTCCCGATGGCTACATCAAGTGTGTTCTTCGAGATATCGATACCGACGACTATTCCATTGGCCATGATCTCTATGTCCCATCCTTGCAAATGCGAATGTGGTTCCTGCAACTGTTCGGGCTTGCAGAGACCAGTCGCAGACATGCGCTCAGGACTGACGCACGGGCTTGGAAGCACCGAGGGATAACGAGCTACATGCTGCGGCCAATCACCGGTGCCAAACGGCACCGGGCGTGAACGGCCCTCCGATCACGTGGAATGGAAGATACAAGGGATCAAAGCCGGATGGCCGCGACGCGGCACGTGGCGCGGGGTGTAGCCCGCGAGCCCAACGGCGGTATGCCGGGACGCCCAACCTCTCTTGTCAATATGTAAATGACATTGAGGCGCAAATGAGGCACAATGTAGCTACAAAATGCTTGAGGCAGTTATGGCAACCAGTGACGTTGTTCGCGCCCGGATTGACGGGCATATCAAAGAGGAAGCCACAAACGTGCTGGCCGGGATGGGCTTGTCCGTGTCGGATGCCATCCGGATACTGCTGACGCGAATTGCGGCTGATAAGGCGCTCCCTTTTGATGTGAACCGGGGGCAGCAGCAGACGAATACCAAGAAGCCATGAGGCATCGCCTGAAAATAACTAAAAACACTAAATCACGGGCTTGAACCCATGGATCGCTTACAGCAGCTTAATTACGAAAAGGATTTCCGCATCGCCTTCTTGGAATCCAAAGGGGACGGTTTTCAACGTCTGTTCGAGAAGCTGATGTCTAAAGCCCATCCCAATGATTTCATGGCATGCCGCCCGTGGGGCAATGTTGGCGATCGGAAGAATGATGGGTATCTGCCCTCGGCGCGCATCCTTTACCAGAGTTACGCGCCCAATGAATTGACCGCCGCCGAAGCGATCAAGAAGATCAACGAGGATTTCGACGGCGCCAAAGAGCACTGGGAGAAATATTTCGATGAGTGGACCTTTGTCCACAATGCGCAGGATGGCCGTTTGGGCCCTCACATCATCGAAGCGCTGGCGAAACTTGGGCAGGACAACCCAAAGATCAAAATCGGCCACTGCGGCTATGAGGAGATGCTGGCTAAGTTTCGCCAGTTGAGCTTGCAGGATCTCGAATCCTGGTTCGGCCCATCGCTGACGATGGAAGCGAATGTCAATTTGGGGTTTGGCGACCTGGTGGCCGTCCTCACCCACATCAGCATCACTCCCGTGCCCACGGCCAGCGAAGTGAAAGATGTATCGCGCGGCAAGATCGAGGCGAACCTGCTGTCTCAGGCCGTCGCCGACTTTTTGAAGATCGGTATGCAGAAGTCAACGCTCGTGGCGCAGTTCTTCAATAACTGGAAGAACCCGACCTACGGCGAGCAGATCGCGCAGGCGTTCAAAAGTGAATACGTGACGCTGCGAGACCAAGTTCCAGCACTGCACCCCGATGAGATATTCGGCCGGCTCGAAACGTGGGCTGGGGGCACTGCTAACACCACGCCGACACATAAGGCGGCAGTGCTGGCTGTCATGGCATATCTGTTCGACAAATGCGAGATTTTTGAAGACGCTCAAGCGGTGGGGGCTGCATGATTCTGCCCTCCAAGCATCTGCAACAGGATCGAGCACTGTTGACCGTCGGCGCCCATGTTTTGACCTACCTTGTGCGGCCAAAGACCGTCTCTGCGTTGTGGGAGGAACTGAACAAGCATGAAGCAGGCGTAGCCACAATGCCCCGGAAAATTACCTATGACTGGTTCTTACTCGCGCTCGACCTTCTGTACGCCATGGGGACAATTGAACTCGAAAGCGGCCTCGTGGCACGGAGGGCGCCTTGATTCATCACCTTTTCAGCACGCTACCCAGCTTCAAGAGCCTTGAAGACCTGAAACCAGGTCTGAATGTCTTGCTTGCTCAGAAAACCGAGGGTGCAAGCAGCAAGCAGACACGCAATCGTGCGGGAAAAACCAGCTTCGTAGAGCTTGTGCATTTCCTGCTCGGCGCCGACGCTGGTCCTGAATCAATCTTCCGAACCCAGGAACTGGTTGAACACTCCTTCGGCATGGACTTCGATCTGAAGTCGGAGCGCACCGTTGTTGAGCGCAGCGGTGGCACCAAAGCAAAAATCTTTGTGACTGCCCCGCCTGCGGCGAAGGTCAAGTTTTCGGCTACCGAGTGGTGCGCATTCCTCGGCGAGCAGATGTTTGGTTTGAGCAGCCTGGAAGCTGCCGGCAGCAAGCCGCCGTCGTTCCGTTCGCTGTTCGCCTACTTCGCACGCCGGCAAGCGAGTGGCGCCTTCATGACGCCGGAAAAGCAGGCCACGATGCAGGGCACCGGCGACATGCAAATGGCGCTCATGTTCCTGCTCGGATTGGACTGGCAGATTGCGCGCGATTGGCAGGCTGTTCGCGATCGGGAGAAGACGCTGGAAGAGCTGAAGAAGGCGGCAGGGAATGGCGCGTTCGGCTCGATCATCGGCAAGGCAGCCGACTTGCGCACTGAGCTGACGCTGCGAGAGGCACGTCTCAAGAAGCTGCATGCAGAAGTCGAGACGTTTCATGTCCTGCCTGAATATCGTGAGTTGGAAGTCGAAAGCGCCGCACTGACCCGCCAGCTCAATGAGTTGGCCAACGCCAACACCATCGACTTTTCAGCGATCCGGGATCTGGAAAGCGCGCTAGCGTCCGAGGTCCCTCCTGATCTTGAAGACTTGCAGGCCGTCTATGAAGAAGCGGGCGTTGTGCTTCCCGGCCTGGTGAAGCGTCGCTATGAAGACGTGAAGAGTTTTCACGAGTCGGTTGTTCGCAATCGCAAGGACTACCTTTCCAGTGAACTCGAAGCTGCAAAGCTGCGTATTGAACTGCGCGATGGCAAAAAGGCGCAGTTCGACCAACGGCGTGGCGAAGTGCTGGGCATCCTGAAGAGCCACGGTGCGCTGGAACAGTTCCTCAAACTGCAAGGAGAACTAGGCCGCCTGGAGTCCGAAGTGGAATCGCTTCGGCAACGCTTTGAAGCGGCCGAACAGCTTGAAGGCACGAAGAACGAATTGGAGATCGAGCGCAATCGCCTCACCATCCGCTTGCGGCGTGACTTCGCAGAGCAGAAGGATCGACTAGCAGAGGCCATCGTCGCCTTTGAGGAGACTTCGCAGCGTTTGTACGAATCGGCCGGCAGTATGACGGTGGACGAAACATCCAACGGGCCGATTTTCAAGTTTCCGATGCAGGGGCAACGTAGCAAGGGCATCAAGAATATGCAGATCTTCTGCTTCGACATGATGCTCATGCGCCTGTGCGCCAAGCGTCAAATGGGGCCTGGATTCCTGATTCATGACAGCCATCTGTTTGACGGTGTCGATGGACGTCAGGTCATCAGCGCGTTGCGTCTTGGCTCGGAGATTGCGCAGGAGCTTGGCTTCCAGTACATCGTGACGATGAATGAAGACGATGCCTTCAAGGAGACCATTGAAGGCTTCGACCTTAACGATTACGTGCTGCCTAAGCGCCTGACCGACGCTACTGAAGACGGGGGGCTGTTCGGAATTCGATTTGGATGACTTAGAAATACAAGGTCAACTAGATTTGGAGGCCATCGGCACTCCGCTAGCAGCAAGATTTTTCTTATAGGAGGGATAAATGGACAAGAAGACCAAGGGATCGTGGTTGATTCATCACACCAATAAACTCCAGGGAATAACGAATCAGGCCGGTTACGATAAGACCTTTCTCGCGGGCAAGGCTGGCATTTTGCTTTCTGCAATCTCGTCAAACAACCACGCAACACTCAATAACGATCGCTTGAACGTTCTGGCGCAAGCGGCGAACATCAATACGACTTTCGAGCTTCCAAAACTTATCGAAGTTCTGAAACAGCAGCAACTGGTCGACACCGCGAGCGGTGGCGTTGCTGTTCTTGGCGTTACCACAGCGAAGACCCTTCAACACACGTCAGATATATTCGATGCCCTCGCGCCTGGCGCATCCGAGATCGCTTCGATTGCGCTTGCGGAGAAGGCTTCCGTCGAGCCCGTGCTGTCCGACCATGTCTCCACAGAATTGGCCGACTTTTATAAGCTGGCAAAGCCCGATATTCAGCGCCTGATGTCTGATGCTGAACAAATTGGATTCGTGGATGCTGAAGACCTCGGCGCCGGGCAAAGATTGTTGTTTAACGGAAATCTCTTCCGCCGTGAAACTACCCGAAAAATAAAGGCGGTCCTCGATTCGCTTTCATCCGCCGAGCAGACAAAACTCAATGAGTTAACTGATACGCTGAAGAAACGTGCCTGCGTCAGCACGGACTACGCGACACAACTTCTCGGCGAGCCACTTTTCAAAAAGGTGGCGGCCATTGGGTTGTTTGATATTAGCGTTGTCAGCAACTCGACCGAGGATGCTGGGTTCCTGACGCTGCCATCCGCATTCTCGAAGTACAGCAACTCAATGGTCGATGACGCATTTGATCTGGCTAAGGCATTTGTCAGTTCCGTGACCTATGGGATGACGAAGAGCAGCTATTCCAGGGGGCAGATTCAGATGGTTGATGCGCTACTGAGCGCACTGGTTCGAGGTGAAAGCGTGGGGCCGGTAAATGCCATTGCGCAAGACTACAAAGTTCTGGAATTAAAGGGTGTCGTCGAAGTCAAGCATGGCACAAAAAAGGGCCGCAGCGGCCCGATGCTGAAGTTGCTGAAAACGGAAGTTGGTGAACTTGCACTGCAGGCCATCAGGCAAGGCGATGTCAGCGAACATTCTCTCAATTCACTGCCGACTGCGGCAGTCACCATATTCAACGGCCCTGAACACAATCGTGAGAAAGTTCGGCGAGCACAAATCAAGGCAAGCCCGAAGGCTACCAATGACATGCTCTCTATCCTTCGCACAGGAGGAGGCATATGACCAAGGGACAGCAAGTTTTGCTTAAAGGCCCCCGGATGGAGGAGTTGCTGCGAAGCTATTTTCTCAAAGCCGGCTACTACGTGGTGCGAGGAGTTCCGTTTATCTATGAGGGCTTTGACATCACCGATATTGATCTGTGGCTCTACAGTCGTACGTCATCCGTGTCACGTGAAATAACCCTGGTGGATGCCAAAAACAAAAAGACGCCACAAGCGATAGAGCGGATATTCTGGGTTCAAGGGCTTCGCATTGCGACCAAAGCCACCAACGCGGTGGTCGCGACCACGGAGAAGCGTCAGGAAGTAAAGGATTTTGGTCGAGATTTGGGAATCCTTGTTCTCGATGGCACTTTTCTGAGCAAGCTAGATAAGGCAGATGACCCCAATGCGTTGAGGTTTTCCGACGAAGAATTCTTCTCAAAGATTGATGAATATTCTCTAAGCAAGTTGGATGGTGACTGGCGTGGTCGCATAGTTCATTCCAAAAGCTTGCTGGCGAAATCACTTTCGTTTGACAGTTGCAATGAATGGCTTATGCAGGGCAAGTTCTTTGCGGAGCAATCGATAACGAAAAACAATCAGCGCGAGGTTGCTTTGCGCTGCCTGTATATGGTTTGTTCGTTCATTGCGGTCGCAGTTGACTTTTGCATGAAGGAGATTTCGTTCCATGAGCAATCGGAACGCGGTGTGCTCATCAAGGACGGATTCACCTATGGCTCGAAAGGTAGTGCAGGTCTCAAAAAGATATTGAATGTCTCTATGGGACTGATCGAGCAGCACGCCAGCGATGGTGCGGCGACAGCCAGGCAAGTCCGATCCAGCATTGAACGCCAATTGGCGGATCTCAACACGGCTGTCCTTGGCGAGTTTTTTGCAAAGCATGATGTCGCCAGAACGCTCTTCGCTGTAGCGAAAGAGTTCGAGCAATTAGCGATGAGCCGGGACTTTTCTTCCGACGCGACGGCTACGCCTGAGCTCCGTAGCATGCTCTATTGCCTCCTCGACTACTGGGAGGTCGATCGAGTTATGTTTTCAAGCGTTTAAAGGATAGTTAGGACAGTCCCGATGACGGTTGGTCGCCAACTGCTAGGGAGAAAAAGCCCTTAAAAATTAGGATGGACTTCAGAATCGGCTAGGGAGGCTTGATGTATTTGGGCGGTATAAAAATTTCGCGATTTCGGTCTTGCGATAATGTGACTGTCAGCCTCCGGCCTGATCTGACGGTCTTGGTCGGTGAGAACAATGGTGGCAAATCAAACGTCGTAGATGCGATTCGGTTGCTAACCTTGCCGTTGAACGGACGCCGGGAGCGGTATCCGGAGGATGAAGATGTACGACGCCACGCGACAGTCCCGAACTTTCAGATCGAGGGTGTTTTCCGAGACCTCAGCGACACACTGAAAGGACTGCTGATCTCGGCGGTCCCTGATCCCACCAAGAACGAAGCCGTCTTCGGCTATCGGTATGAGGCACGGTCCGAGCGCGCGCCGCGTGGCAAGACCACTGTTTGGGCCGGGCGCTTCGACGCCAACGAACCTGAGGCTGGCTCCTCTGAACTGATCCGGCATGTCTATCTGCCTCCTTTACGCGATGCGCATCAAGCGCTTGGCACAGGTAGCGGTACACGGGTCATGGCGCTACTGCGCAACTTCCTGCCAAAGGATCAAGAACAAGATTTTCTCGCTGGCGTCAGGCGGGCGGATGATCGGCCTGAGATCTTGACAACGATGAACACGGAGATTGGTACCGCCCTAGGTTTGCTGACCAATGGGGTCCGCCCGCAAACAGCAGCTCTGGACTTTGGCGCCGAATCCCTACTTGATGTCGCCCGCGATTTGAGGTTTCGTCTGGCCGATTCCGGTCTAGTGCCCGAAGACATCCGGGCGTCTGGTCTGGGCTACTCCAATCTGCTCTACATGGCAACGGTGGTCGTCGAATTGGCCAAAGCCAAGGAAGCCGACCTCACGATTTTTCTCGTTGAAGAACCCGAAGCACATCTGCACCCGCAGTTGCAGGTGCTGGTGCTCGAATTCCTGTTGGATCAAGCACGCCAATCGGCTAGTCGCGCCATCGAGCCTGGCAAGCCGGAAGGCCGCATCCAGATCGTTGTGACTACCCATTCGCCGAACCTAACAGCATGGGTTTCTCCGATGCATCTAGTGGTCATGCGTTCGCGTCGTCGCGACCAAAACGGGGTGGCGGTATCAGAATCGGTCAGTGTGCCCATTGCTGATATCGGGCTCAAGCCAAAGACTCTGGATAAGATCAGCCGCTATCTGGATGTGACGCGCTCCGCGCTGCTGTTCGGCAACAGGGCAATCCTAGTGGAAGGAATCGCGGAAGCACTACTGTTGCCCGTGTTGGCGCAAAAGCTTGTTCTCGTCGGTGATGCCGATGGATGGCTCCGGTTCAAGGGCACGGTTATCGTGCCGATCGAAGGAGTAGACTTCCGCCCCTACGTAGAGGTGCTGCTACGGCCGCATGGCGATGCACGCATTGCCGACCGGCTGATTGTGATAACCGACGCGGACCCAACGGTGTTGGGCAATCGGAGGGTTGATCTGGAAAACCTCGCTGTAACGCATGGTGCACCCCAGGCACTGACTGTGCTAACCAATCGACACACGTTGGAGCACGAGGTTTTCAGCGCTGGGAACGAAGCCTTTCTAAAGGGCGTGTTTCTTCGTCTGCATCGCAACTCACGGCGTGACTGGGAAGATCGGATCGAGAGAATCCCAGTGCAAGACCGCCCCGATGCGTTTCTTAGACTGATAGAGACGAAGAAAACCCGCAAGGGCGATTTGGCCCAGGCCATGGCTTCACGCATTGCGGCGGGCGAGCCGTTTGTTGTCCCGCCCTATCTCGCAGATGCGATTCGTGGCGCTGCACAAGCATGATTGGCGTTCAGGGTCTAACTGAAGAGCAGGAAGCATTCGCCGCACACGTTGGCGGTGCCTTCGTTCATGCTTGCCCAGGCGCCGGAAAGACCCGCACGATCATTGCTCGTCTAGCAAGGATCGCCGCTACGTTGCCACCACGCCGTGGTGTGGCTGTGCTCTCGTTCACAAACACTGCCGTTGATGAGTTTCGCGAACGCTGCCAGGCGGCAGGGCTAGACCCTCTTTTGAAGCATCCTAGTTTCATGGGAACGCTTGATGCTTTCGTCAGGCGTTTCGTGGTGCTGCCAAGTTGCACTGCAACATGCACGACGCGACCAATCATCATCGATAGTTGGGACACTCTTGGCATCGAGATCCGCTTGTCTGGACAGTTCGCCTTTCGTGGTGATCCGGTAAGCCTGGATCTCTTCGACCCGGAAACCAATGTCATTGATCCAGCAAAGATCGGGCACGCTGGATTGCAAAATCATGTACGCCAGCATCAAGCTCGATATCAGCAAGCTGCGGCACTCCGCCGACGTGGCTTGCTACAGGCAGGCTATTTGAGTGCCGGCGATGCCCGCGTTCAAACACTGCGGTTGATTCGTGACCCAGTGCATGGCGGAGCGCTAGTCCGCGCACTGGCGGCACGTTTCCACGAAGTTATGGTAGACGAAGGCCAGGATTGCAATCCGCTTGATCTGCAGATTCTCTCGTGGCTCAGAGAACATGGCGTGCATGTCACCTTTGTGTGTGACCCTGACCAGGCGATCTACGAATTCCGCAACGGCAATCCTGCAGGTATTCAGGGGTTTAAGGAAACGTTCCCCGTTGACTCGCATCGTAGGTTAACGGGCAATTTTCGTAGCAGCCCTGCGGTCTGTCAGTTAGCGGCCACGCTTAGGAACGCTGGCCAGGTGGACCAGGCTCTCGGCGAAACAGCAAATATTGAACACCCAATTTTGCTTCTGACATATGGTGGTCGAGGCCCAACAGCGACGATCGGTCAGGCTTTCCTTGATCGGGTTACTGAACTAGGCTTGGATTCAACGGACGCGATTATCTTGGCGCATTCTGGCAAGGTCGCGCGACGGGCCGCTGGCACGGCTCCTCACGATTCGAACGGGACCTCACGGATCGAGTCGCTTGCTCGCAAAGTCGCGGAGTTCTGGTCACCAGCCGCGACGGCGAGATCAAGAGAGGCTGTGGTTCAAGTCGTGGAGACGGTTCTACTGGATCTCATGGGGCTACGGCAACCAAACGAGCATTTGTTGAGAACCACCGAACGCCTCGGCATAGATCGTCGAGCACATCGAAGATGTGTGCTGAGTTTCCTAATGAGCCTTCCCAAAAAGTGCGGAAATACTGACGCCGATCGGCTCGCCTGGATAGCCTGTGTGCATGCGGAGACAGAACGACTGAACCTTCCGCTACCGGCTGGTGTTACTGTGCGCAATTTTTTTCGTCGACCAACCAGCGCGCAATGGTCGAACCATCTTCAAGTGCCAATCGCTCTTGGCCTTGCATGTGCCAAGATTCACGAGGCTAAAGGCCGTGAATACGGTGCAGTGTGTGTCGTGATTCCACCCAACCGCGCTCCTGAAAACCGGAGTGAAGCATTGTTCGAGTCGTGGGAAGCACGCGCCGACGCAGAGGCCAAGCGCGTGCTATACGTGGGGTTGACGCGTGCTCAGCATCTCGCAGCACTTGCAGTGCCAGTCGCCTTCGCCAATCGTTGCGTTGCGGTACTGACCGCAGGTCAAGTACCCCACACAAGAAGAGACTTATAAAGCTCGGCAGAGTGCCCTATCGATCATGATAGGGGGAATTCCTGCACCGATCAGCGCGAGTGTTTCATACATATTAAGCCTGATCGACTTGCGATCTAAATCATCTCTTAGCTATGTCGTCACGCTTTTTTATTTGCAGTCGGGCACGTGCGGTTGCTTGCTGTAGCCGCTCTGACAGCATTTCGCGTGGAGGCAAGCTCGTCAGGTATTCGGCAACGTGGATACCTGACTTATCCAGTTCCAGTAGCTCGATCTGTTCGCGCTTTTTACCAGTGCACAGGATGATCCCCAACGGCGAGGCTTCTTCTGCCTCGCGTTCGTGCTTGTCCAGCCAGCGAAGGTAAAGCTCCATCTGTCCTTTATAGGCCGCTTTGAAGTCACCGACCTTCAACTCCACCGCCACCAACCGCCGCAGCTTGCGGTTGTAGAACAGCAGATCAAGGTGGAAATCGTCATCGTCAATTGGGATTCGCTTCTGTCGGGCCACGAAGCTGAACCCCGCTCCCAACTCCAGTAGGAAGGCTTCCATTTCACGGATGATCGCCGCCTCCAAGTCGCCTTCCTGCCAAGTGTCCCGCAGCCCCAGGAAGTCGAGAATGTACGGATCGCGCATGACGAGTGCGGGCGACATACGTTGCGCATCGCGCATCGTCGCCAGTTCCTGCGCGATCGTCTCGCCCGGCTTCTTGGACAGCGCTGTGCGCTCGTACAGCATCGAGTCGATGCGCTCGCGCAGTGTCCGCACGCTCCAGCGTTCGGCGCTGGCCATCTGCGCGTAGTAGTCCCGCTGGAGCGGGTCTTTTAGCGGAATCAAGGCGATGAAATGAGTCCAGCTCAATTGTCGTTTCAGTGATACGACAATCTGTTCGTCGGGGAACGTGGCGGCGAATTGCACCATTCGGCGCAGGTTTTTCATCGAAAAACTGCCGCCGTACTCCTTCACCAACTGCGTCGCCAAGGTCAGCACGACCTCCTCGCCGTAGTCGGCCCGCCGGCCCTCCAAAACCTGCGTGTGGATGCGCTGACCGATGCGCCAGTAGAGCATCGTCAGTTCGCTATTCACTGCCGAGGCGGCGCGCTGCCGCGCCGCATCGATCAGCACGCGAATGTCGCCCAACAGCACCACCGGGGCTGCGGGCGAAGGTGCGGATACCTTGCGGCTGGTCATGCTGTTGCCTCCACTGGTGGTTGCTTGGCACGGGTGATCGTCTTGCGCCGTTTCGCCACCAGTTCGGCAGCCTCGCGCACCGGATCGTCCTCGGTATGGACATAGCGCATGAACATCACGACGGTCTTGTGCGCCGTCAGCGCCATACCGACCTTGACCGGGATACCTGAATTGGCAATGTCGGTCGCAGAGCGATGGCGAATGCCATGCGTCCCTACGTGCGTCGCCCCCGCTGCCTTGAGAGCGCGGCACCAGCCACCGTAATACTCGCCCGTGGTTAGGTGCTGCCCCGGATGGCGTGGCGACGGCAGCACATAGGGATTGCCTTCCCGCCTCGGTGTCGTTGAAAGCAGCCGATAGGCTTCCTCGCTCATGGGCTTGGACATGCCACCGGTCTTGCTGTCTGGCCAGACGACGCGCCGATGCTCCAGATCGACCCATTCCCATTCAAGCGTGACGATTTCGGAGCGGCGGGCGGCGAACTCGAATTGCAGGCGAATCGCCAGCGGGATGACGTAGTTCTCAAGCCCTTCGGCTTCGATCGTGTCGAGCCGCCGGAACAACTTGCCCATGTCCTCGTCGCTGATGAGGTGGGTGGACTTGCCGGCAGGGAACATCGGGACGTGGCGGCAAGGATTGGTGCCGTCTGGCCGATAGCCCCACACCTCCGCCATGTTGAACATCTTACGCAGGATGCTGAACGCCTTGTTTGCCTCGGTCTGCTTGTATGAAAGCTTCTCCATCAGCCCGGCAACGTCCGGCCGCTTCACGTCGTGAACTTTCTTGCGGCCCAGCAGCGGGATGATGCAGCGGTCGATGACCCCTTGATAGCCGACTCGGGTGCTGGGTTTGTTGCGCTTTTTTGAGTAGTCCTCCATGAACTTCTTGCATAACTCCTCAACGCTGGGCGCCTGGCGTGCCTCGGCCTTGTCCGCTGCCGGATCGCCGCCTCGGCGAACCTGGGCCAGCCATTCCTGCGCCAGCGAGCGGGCCTGTTCGACGGTCAGCTCGCCGAACAGGCCCAAGGCCGGCTTGCGGCGCTCGCCGGCGTTCGTTCGGTACTGGAGCATGAACACCTTGCGACCTGCCGGCGTAATCTTGCAGAGGAAGCCGGGAACGAGGGTGTCGCGCAGCTCGATGGCTTGCGCTTGGGGTTGTGCCGCATCGACTGCGGACTTGGTGATCTTGGTCTTAGCCATGATGACTCCTCGGAAAGACCCGATTCCCAGGAGCCTCGTAGGAGCCAGCAGAAGGGAAGCCGGGTCAAGTTTCAGAAAGCACCGGCATATGTTGAACTCGCCTAAGTCCTTGATAAACCTGCGGCAGCTGGTTGTGGCGTAGTCCAGCGAAATGCGGTGCTGGAGTCATCCTGAAATAAAAAAACCGCTCCGGTGAGGGAGCGGTTGCGTAGCGTTAGTCAGCAGACTCTTCCGGATCAGCAACGTCCGGAATGGAATCACGCGGCACCCATGTCCAGGTTGCGACAAATGCGCCATCTTCACACAGCGTTACCTGGGCATCTTCATTGACCTGCAGATCATCATTGGCGATGTTGTCCAGCGCCCATGAACGGTACCGGTCCCTGAGAGCGTTCGAGTCCACTGCCTGCTGATCCGGCTCTTCTTGCGCCAGCAGTTTCTTTTGAGCGAGCTCATCGAGCAACTGAGCAGAGGGAGCGCACTGCGAAAGACCGAAGTGAACTCCCTGGTGCCCGTAGCGTTCGGAGAACTCTTCTGCCGTCATCTTGGCCAGCACCTTCTCGATGCAATCACTGCACAGACCGTGACCAGCATCTTGATTGCCCCACTGCCGACCGGTGGTTCGAGCACCACAGCACGGGCACAACAAGCGCACCGGGGCATCGAGATGCCCAGTCAGGTCGACTTGTGCATAGGGAACATCGCGGAGCTCACAGTAGGCTTTCTCATCGCCATCGGCGTCATACAGCCCCAATGTGCACTCATCCCACTCCTCAGGTTCAGCGATGGACACCTCGATCGAAAGAAGCAGGTATTGACCGTTGCAGAACTCCTTCCGCAAAGCCATGCAACCGCCTCCGGTGTGATAAACCTCGAATCCATACGCCTGTACGGGGTCAACAACAGTTGTTCCGCACGGTGAAAAGTAGGGGTTGCGAATCTCCACGTCGTTGAACATGAAAGCCATCTCCGACGGTGAATACGGCCGCTTGAGTTCCTCGCCATTCGGCAGGACCTCGGTCATGACCATTTCTTGGGTATCAGCTACGTTGCTTGCAATTACGTCCATGGTGCTGCGCCTCTTTGGGTAGTCATCTTGGTCTGAGATGAAGCACAGCCAGCTGTAACGGCAGGCGAAAAAAAGCCGCCCCATAGGGAGCGGCGGTACAGCGGTTTAGATTCGTGCAGAGACCTGGTAACCCTTGCCTCCTTCTGCCTGCGTCACGCCGGCTTCAAGAGTGATGGTCACATCTTGCAGTCCTGCATTCTTGAACATGCTCGCCACAGTTTCGGCTACCGGCTGCATGTCAAACGGCACAACGGTGATCCAAGCTCTCGAAAATTTGCACCATCGGCACCCATATCCAGCGAACCAGCCATTCTCGCGATTTCCAGGAACCGGATCAGGCATTTCCAGGATCTTGTTGATGCGGGTGGCAAAGGCTTCCGGGAATTCCTTCAGAACTGAAGACATAGGAACCTCTCGATCAAGCGGCTTGGTTGTGCTGTTGCTGGCGCTTGCCCAGCTCATTCACGGTGTCCAGTTTTGCGATGAATCGCTCAGCCGCAGTGGTGCTGGCCAACTCAGAGACCGACTCAAAACGGTTCATTCCGCCTGAATAGTCCTTTCGGCCCTCACAGGATCGGTAGAGCACTTTGAGCACTCGATCTGAACCTAGATGAACCATCAGATAGAGATGATCGCTGTGCAGGATCACCTCCCCCATGACTGCGTTTCCGCCTTTACACGACCGAATTTCGTAGCTCGATTCTGGAAGCTTCAGGCGGCCAGCGATCTCTTTGAGCAATCGCTTGCCCGAGCGGTGAAGGGTTTCTTTGGTGATGCGTTTTTCGAGCAGCGCTTTGGGGATTTGCAGCATGACGTTTCTCCTCAGGGAATGACGGTCTCTTGCGAAGACCTGGTCACCGGAGATGTGCAACACAGGCACGCAAAGCAACTGCTCGACCACCGCCAGGAGAAACGCGGACCGATAAATAACACGTACGTATAAGATTCTATTTGCTTTGCATCTAATCCTGACAGTATTATCCGGCCATCCAATTGATATCACCTAACAAGGTCAGGACGAAACAGCCCATGCACAACAATGCAACCCCCTTCAAGCCACGTCTCTCCCTGCTTGTCGCCTCCATCGCACTGGCCATGAACGCAGGCACTGCGCATGCCGCTTACGCCGGCATTGATGTCTACGCACCGACGCTGGGCTCCTCCACTACCACCTACGATCCGCACATCGGTGGCTCGGGTGACGGTTCCACCCTGGTTGGCGCTCAGTACAACCCGAGCACCGACACCACCGAGGCCTTCAAGTGGACCTTGCTGGGCGGTAAGCAGCTGCTGGCCAATCTCGGTACCAACGCCGCCGCATACGCTGTATCGAATGAAGCTGACGTCATCGTCGGTAGCTCCGTAGACAGCCTCACGGACAACGAAACCGCCGTGTACTGGAACAGCACCGGCATTCACAAGCTGGACTTCCTGAATGGTGGTGCCGAGGCCGAAGCTCGCGCTGTTTCGGCTGATGGCAGCGTCATCGCGGGCTCCGCCGACGACGGCCTGACCGGCAACCGATCGGCAGTGACCTGGGACCTGGCTGGCGCCGTGACTCAGCTGGGCTACCTGAACGACGGCACCTACAGTTACGCCATGGGCATCAGCGCTGACGGCAGGGTTGTCGTGGGGTACGCACAGAACGGCGCCGGCAATAGTGATGTAGCCACTCGCTGGGTTGATGGCGGTAGCGCCGAGAGCCTCGGTACTCTGGAAGGCGGTTCACAGTCCATCGCCACGGCTACCAGTGCCGACGGCACCTACATAGTCGGCGCCAGCGAGTCTTCGCTCGCCCTGAGCGAAGCCATGATCTGGTCCGAACTGTCCGGCATGAAGGGCCTGGGCCTGCTGGCCGACGGCACTCTCTCCAAGGCTGAAGGCGTCTCTGCCAATGGCGCCGTGGTCGTCGGTATCGCGGACACCACTGGCAGTGTCTTCTCCGGCTTCCGCTGGACCGCAGAGACCGGAATGCAGTCGCTGGTCGAATGGCTGCAGGACAACGACCCGTCCTACACCCTGCTGGCCAACAACACCCTCAACTCCGCCACTGCGGTATCCGCTGATGGCAACACCGTCTTCGGCCTGGGCTTCCTGAATGGTCGCTCGCAGCCGTTCGTAGCGCGTTCCTACGGCCCAGTCTCCGAGCCTGTGGTCACTACCCCACCGGTGGTAACCACTCCGCCTGAAGAGACCACTCCTGAGGTGACCCCTCCCGTCGTCACCCCGCCAGTTACTGACCCAACGTCGCCAAGCACCGGTGGCTCCTCCAATGCAGGGGACACTTCCACTGGCGGCAGCGATGCAGGCACGGGCACCGGCGCCGGTGGTACCGAAACCGGTGCGGGTGCCGGTGGTACTGGGGGCACTGACACGGGTACTGGTGGTACCGGTGGAACTGGCACTGGCGCGGGTGGCGCTGACGTCACCACTTCACCGACTGGCGTGATCGGTTTGCTGGACCTCGGTGACTCGCTGCAGAATGCGACCCTGTACGCGCAGGCCATGCAGAATCAGCTGCAGGGCTTCGTCCAGGACCAGCTGACCTGCTCGACTTTCGACACCAGCGGCATCTGTGTCAGCGTCAGCAGCCAGATGACTCACCACTCGGGCACTGTCCAGGGTGACAACGTGTACGGCGGTGTTACCGCTGCATATCGACTGACTCCTGACCTGGTTGCCGGCATCGGCTACCAAGGCCCGAGCACCTCGCTCAAGATTAACGATGACCGCGTCGAGGGTGATACCAACACGATCGGTGCTTTCGTCGAGTACGGTAACCGTCTGCGCAAAGGCGTATTCGCCCGGGGCGCCGTGGCTGTTTCCGAAGGCGATGCCACCATCAAGCGCTCCTACAAAACCGGTGCCGGCGACGTGGAGTCGAAAGGCAAGGCCGATGTCAGCCAGCGTGCTGTATCCGGCCAGGTCGGCTACGTCTTCATCCTGCAGGACAACATCGCGGTCATGCCTTTCCTGGGCTTGGACTACCTCAACACCAAGCTGGATAGCTACACCGAGACCAGCGGCTCCTTCCCGGCGCACTTCGATAAGCGTACTGAGGAAAACATCTACGGTACCGCGGGCCTGAACGCCAGCATGAACCTGGCAAATAAAGCCATCGTCTCGGCCAACATCAAGCACGTCAGCCGCCTGAACAACTCGCAAGACGATCTGACCGGTGATGTGATGGGTGTGTCGCGCTTCGACATGAAGCAAGACACCACTGAGCGCTGGAACGAAGTGGGCGTTGGCCTGCAGGTTGCCGGCCCGTTCAAGGCCTCCCGCGTAGGCATCACCTACGGCCACCGCTTCGGCAGCGACAAAGCTGTTGCCTCGGACGTCGCTACGCTGTCCCTGTCGGTCGGTTTCTAATCGGAAACTGATTCACCAAGCGCCCCACTCTGTAGTGGGGCGTTTTTGTTTGTGGGCGGTTTTCGCCAGGCAAAAAAAAGCCACTCCGAAGAGTGGCCGTGGATCATTGGTGTTAGGCAGCAGGCTGCTTGTTCTGTTGCTCCCACCAAGAGCGGAAGCTGCTTACCAGAGAGCAGCCATTGTCTTCAGGCAAGGCGATTACCGCCTTGTTCTGGAGACTGATTTCATGCTCTGGCTCACCATCACGTGAACAGTGGTAGAGCTTGAAGGTGTTACGTGTATCGAGCTGGAAGCAGCACAAAGTGCCCTTCGGCCGTTTGTAATAGACCCGGCAGAAGCCCGACTCAACAGAGTGGAATGCCAACTGCTCAACCGGTGTGACTTCAGCTGGCGGAACCAGGCGTTGACGATGCTCAACGATCAACGCTCGCAATGCCGTCATATCGATCGAGCGTTTAACGCCATCCGGGAAAAGAACGTCGCTGTATAGTGCTGCCAGATCTGAAGCCAAGCTGTCCTCGACAAAGTGGCAATCTGCGATGTCCCAGGCTCGGCCAGAAATCCACTCTCGCTTTTCCTCGGGTGTTTCCAGCTCGTCAACATATTCACGTTGTTCTGCCATGGATTCCGCCACCTTGAAGCAGGCATCATTTTGACTTGTTGCCAACACATATTCGGAATAGGTGCCCTCATCCTGCTGCCCCCAGTTCAGAGTGACTGAGTACATTTCAACTGCGGGGTGATTAGCTTTTACTTCAGTGCTGCTCATGATCAATCTTCCTTTGATAATTGGTATTAACCAGCGAGTTTCATATCTTGCTGAAGCGCAGTTTTGCCTTCATTGAAAGCGTTTAAGAGTTCTGGGATATCAGTCAGGAGTGCATGAGGGGTTTCAGACGCCCCCCAGCCATAGCCCCAGGCAGCATCCTTTGCATCTTGAAATGCATTGGCTGCTAATTGAGTGGTTTCCGGCGATTTCATGAGTAGTACGGCTAGCGCCCATTGAGATCGAGCGTAAGCCGCAAGCTGAAAACAGGTATTCATACGTTCACCAGAGTAGTTTCATAACTATCTGTAATGACGCACACGGACCTGTATTGTATTTGTACTGCGCAGTACACGGGCCGGGACAAATATCTGGATATTGGCTTGAAGGTTTTGAAGCTTTGCTAAAGAATTACTGCATCATGTTCTAGGAATGAAAACCATGCTGCCTGACGCACTGGTAACCATCGGGATGTTCGCCATCGCCTTTTTCGTCATTTGGCTGATGCTGGTGTTCTTGCTCTTGATCCACGAAGCCGGGCATCTAATACCGATGCAGCGGTTTGGTATTAAGCCTGACAAACTAATTATTGGCGGATACAAGCTTTTCTCGTTCCGAAAATCCGGGATCATTCATGAAATTGGTCTGATTCCGCTTTGGGCATATGTGGTCAGCACCGACTATGAAAAGGCGCCCTCAGACCGCCGTGCGATCATCGCTGCAGGCGGCCCCCTCATCTCACTGGCGACCGGCCTGCTGTTCTTCGGGATTCACTACGTCTCGCCGAACTGGCCGACGCTCGTCGCTGCCCAGGGCTCGATCCTCCTGGCAGCGACAAACATCATCCCCCTGCCTCCAATGGACGGGTGGACGATCGTCGAGCATTTCTTGAACCGCCGCGGTATCTACTTTGATGACAGGAACAGGCGGCTCCTCATGGGCGTAGGGTTGGCGACCATAATTGCTATCACCCTCGCCCTCTAGAATTACAGAACTCTGCTCTTCATCTCCTGGTGCAAGTTCAACCCACCAGGAGATGACTCATGACCACCACTTCCCTCGACGCTACCTCACGGCTCCCAGCTGTGCGCCCAGGCTTCTTCGAGGAGGCCTTCCAGAACTACAACGTACCGCCGAGAATCCGCGCATTTGCAGAAGCTTTCTGCATCCGCTTTGACGTTCGCGGCATCTGCGACCCAGCCTATTGTGCAAACTCTGCAGCCCTTAAGCTGAAGATCGGTGATGGTTGCGGGACGTTCGATCACGAGAAAGAACCCGTCGATAACGGCATCCCCCTGATCGGGGAGCAACTGCTGTTCTCATACAGCACCTGCATCCAAAGAGCAGAGCCAGGCACCACCGCCGACGTCATCAACAGCATGGTGAAAGCTGCTCTGGCCGGCGCTACCGTTGAGGAGCTCTTGCCGCCGCCTGCAGCACCCGCTGCTAAGAACTGAACAAACCCAAACCGCCTTTCGAGGCGGTTTTTTTTCGTCGCAAGAATGCAATGATGGCATTTAGATACAGGCGGCGTATGTGTTCATGTATTATTCACGCGTCAAAACCATGAGGGACCAACCATGCTCACGAGCCAGCCCCAGCAAGGCATTTCTTCCCCCGCCCACCTGCCGGCCGCCAGCACCTCAGCGGTTAAGTGGTTCTCCCTGGTCACTGTCGAGCTTTCGTATTGGCACGGGAATCAGAGACTGAAAAACCTGGACCAGTTCGAATGGCATGGTGATGCCGTGATGGCGCCAGCGCTGACCCACGCTCAAAGCAAATGTGATTTCTACCAGATCGACGAATCGTCCTCCCTTGAACTGTGGGCGGTCCGCTCCCAGTGGCAAGTTGCGAAGGTTCGTGACGGCGCCGACCAGCACTGGTCGTTTGCAGACAGCGTCGACCATGACGTGACCAGGGTCTTGGTCAGCCATCATCCAGTCTGGTCATCAAAGCACGGGAAGATGTCCCCTCCTGACACCTGGCCAGGATTCACCGCTACTTTCCAGAAAATCATCTCGGTCGACGCTAGCCGGTCAACCGCTGAACTGGGAGGCCTGGTCACTGCGGCTCTGTGCGTCATCGAGCAAGGTCCTGAAGCTCTGGGGCTCGCGATTACCGATGGTGGAATCCGAGACCTGACTATTACTCGCGTCGGAGCAAACACCCGTAGTGCTGGTTGCGAGTTGTTGATGGTGACGGGGGCAATCGCGGTGGCCATGTCACCCTACCAGGCTGAGCCTGGCTTTGACCAACTGGAAGCAGCCGTCCGCAGCTCAGTCGGCATCAAGCTATCCCTCGTCGACGGAGTCACTGCATCGGGGCACCTCGATGCTGGGCAGCGCTCAACTACCTGGTTCGTCGCAGGACGCAAAACAAAGATAAATACCTAGCGCGTATGTGTACGCGTTATGTACTATTGCCGCGCCGGAACGTGATCATAAGCACTCCGGCTGGCTGGTTTCGGCAGTACCGACTTACGTTTGCCTGTCAGTCATTTCTGTTAGCAAGTTCAACGATTTTTGACCTTTCAGGAGGGCACTGCCATGACCGCAGCCATCGAAAACAGCAGCACCGAACACCAGTTGGATCTGGATTTCCGCATGACCATTGTCACGGGCAACATCAAAAAGGCAATGGAAAAGGGTGACGGCAAGAAGCGCTTCACGGCCGGCGATTTGTGGAATGTGGACCCACGGGTGATCAAGATTATCCCAGGCTACAACGTTCGTGAACGAAACGAAAAGTACTTTGCGAAGGTCAAGCAGATCACGCAATCCATTGTCGATATCGGATTTAAAAAGGACTCGGCTTTATCTGTCATCGTTATAAAAGACGAGGATGGCGGGCAATCGATCTATCTGAAGCGTGGTCATCGGCGTCTTGAGGCCGCTCTCGCTGCTATCGAACTGGGTAAGGATCTCCAAACCGTACCCTGTATCGTAGCAGCGGATGACTGCTCTGAAGAGGATATGACTGCAGACCTGGTCAACAGCAACAACGGAGAACCACTCAGCCCGTACGCCACCGCTGTTGTCTGCAAACGGATGACCCGCTTCAACCCAGACGACCATGCGACGATCGCCAAAAAGCTAGGTCTCTGGCCTGCCCAAGTTTCCGACTACCTGATGATGATCAATGGCCCAGTCGAGATCAGCAACTACGTTCGTGATGAAGTCATTTCATTCACGCTTGCAGTAGAGCTGCTTCAAGAACACGGTCCAAAGGCTCTGCAGGTGATCGAACAAGGTTTGGCTCGTTCAGCTGCCGCAGGTGGCCGCACAGAGAAACTCATGCCTCGTTTCGTGCCAGGCAAAGTCATCAAGAAGGCAATCACCAAAGCAGCGCCAACGATGAAATCGGCAATTCAGGAGATTCGCCAGGACAAAGGCTTCAGCCAGCTTTCCCCGGAGAACCAAAAGCGGCTCGAAGACATTCTCGAACAATTCCGCCTGGCGGAAGAGGAAGAGGAAAAACTGAACGTGAACCCGTCCGCCGAGCAAGAGCTCAACCTCAAAACTATTGAGGAATAACCATGCCTTCCGGGCTGCCCCTACACTCGATGTAGGGGCTTTTTTTTGCCTACCGGAAAATGGCCTTCAACTTCGTCCACCAGGTTGTGTGCACCTCGTGCCGCTTCAATCCCCCGGCAGCTGACCACTCAAGCTGCACCGAACCGGATGAGCCCGTGCACATGATCGTGAATCGAGTGAACGACGCGCATGCCTCACAGGCAGCAAGCCCAGCCAGCTCGAAGCGATCGCCCGGCTGAGGTGTAACCTCCCCCCTCACCAACTCTCCGTTCAAACTACGCTGGCACTGGCCGCAGTCGACTGCGAAGCGGGCCAATTGAGTACCATCTGAAAAGACGATCGGGAGGTGAAGGTGCAAGGGCATCACCCCCCGCCACCGGCTGATCGCACCGTCAATTTTTGAACTGCTACCAACCTCATTACTGCTTGCCACTGACACGGCCCTCATCGATCGCCTTCATGTACACCTGGACCCAACCTGGAATCCGCCGCTGCCCTCTTTCCCAATAGCCTACTGCGGCGTACGCCCATCCCAGCGCATCGGCCAGTTGTGTTTGTGTCCACCCTAGAACCTCGGCCCTGATGCGCCTGATGTCTGCACCGGCCAGGCTCGGTGCGTCGCCTACCAGCTCACCTTGCACTGCAGCCTGGAAGAGCGATCGAGCTGCAGCCGGTATATCGCCCCCTTTCTCCCATTTCGATACCAGCGCGGGTGACACCGCCAACATCGAGGCTATAGCCGCCTGAGTCAGGCCTGCTGCATGGCGCTGGAGGGCAAGATCAGTGTGCACGGGTTGGGCGAACTGGATCTGGTGCTCATTGGCCATGTCGTCGCGGTAGCATTGCGCTGCGCGCTTTGCCCGAGAACGGCCGTGGTAGGCCAGGTCGCGAAAATGGCGATCGGCGACAAACTTCCCATCCTTCATCAGTCGAACACGCCAGCCGGCATCAGAAGGCTTCGATGGGCGGTTATCCCGGGTAATGCCCTGCATGCTTGAGTCAGCGATGCGCCTGGCAGCCGATACTTCGATGCCTGGCGCGGACGTGGAGGTCTCCATAAGCCTCAATCATCCAGGGAGGCGTTCTGACCTGAATCTTGGGCATCATCACCCCCCAGGAACAGCCCATTGCTGGAGAGCAGACCACCACCCAGAACGAGAGCTGACGTAACCGCCAGCGCCGGCACCCCATCCGACTCCCCTGCGTCAGCATTGGCGCCCTTCGGCCGCGGCTTCACCGGAATCGGAATACTCGCTGCCGCAGTTGCCGTGGGAACTTCGAGTGTCAGGGGAGCATCAGGACGCTTTTGAGGTACCGGCTTTGGTAGAGGATTGCCCCGTTCAGGCATGAGCAGTGGCACATCACCGTCCAGTTTGAGCGTGACTTCACTGGCCTGCGCTTTCTCCAGGCTGCTGAAGAACTCATCAGACCGCGCCATCAATTTGCGGAACTGCTTGTCGGTCATGAGTTCCCGCCGGCGCAGCCCACCCATGTTCCGAATAGTGTCTGTAGTGATGGCGTACAGGGCATCTTGAAGCTCGGTGCGCACCTGGTGCGTCATGAATTCACACTTCAAGGACAGTACTTGTTCCGCTCGGCCAACCTGGGTCTCCAGTTTCTCAAGCGCCTGAAGCTGGCGCTGGATCCGCAGTTCTGCTACTTGTGCCGTGGTTCTGGACCGGTTGAACCAGTACCAAGCACCGAGGAGGAAAAGGGCCCCCGCGGATGCAGCCAGGTACGTAGGCAGTTCGCTCGAAGGAGGGTCTGGCACAAGATTTAAACTGAACGAGTCGGCTGAGACCAGGGACAGTGAGAGCACCCCTGACAGAGACAAAAGCAATGGTCGTTTCGCAGTCATATCGGGCTCCAACGCTGACAGCATCAATAGGCATATTTGATACATAACGCGTACGCGTACACGCATAGTATCGCCTTGGATTTAATTGTCACGCTGAAAGAATGAGCTGCCAGGGTTTCCCCTACGGATGACCTATTTTCGGGGTGCAGCTGGAGTACTGCTGATACGGCCGGCAGCGGAAGCGCATGGGCACCCAGGCTCTTGCAAGGATGGTCAACAGCTGTGGCCGATGGGTAGGAGTGAACTTTTCTGTGAAACGCCGCCCCGCTTCACAAAAAAAATGACCAGGCGCCGATCAAAACGGGGCCTGGTATGTCATCTATTTTGTGAACCTACACCTGGCATTACATCTGATCGAGCTTGAATGAACTGGCGCCAGCCACGAGGTCACTTCCTAGGTTGCCGAGGATCGTATCCTGAGAAACGGCTACACCGTGGCCCCTGACGCCGCCTGTGCTAACCCAGTAGACCTTGCCTGTGCCAGCCTCCACCACGCGCTTGTGGAGCTGCACCGAATAGCTGAAAAGCCGCTCACCTGGTTGATAGTCGGCCGTTTCCAGGTAGGCGTAAAGCTTGTAGCCGCCATCCAACTTCACAATCTGCTCTGGCAAGTGGGATGAAATCGTCTCCTTGACCAGGTCCTGAGGGATTTCATTGGCATTGGAAGAAAGCACAAGCTCGACAGCAGAGGCACTGCAAGCGCCGAATGCCGCGATGGCGAAGATGGCCAGTTTTGTCAGTCTGATCATGGGGGCTTACTCAAACAGGGTCGTTTTGGGTTGATGCGTGAGTGGCGCAATCTGCTGGAGAGATGACCTCCCCGCGTAGGTGCAACATCATCGCGTAGATAGCGACATCGAGCGGGTCTCCTTTCTCGACGTGCTCGCGCAGTTCTCTCGATAGGAAATCAGCAGGGCATGTATCGCCTTCATTCCAGCCAGCACGGCCTTTCGCCCGGCTCCTGGCCATCTTCACCTTCATGCTGAGCGCGATGGCGTCGACGGCCGCATCATCGAGCTCTGTCTCACTGAGCTGGTAGGGGGCGTTGTAAATACGAACAACAACGGCCGATCGATCAGGCACCAGTACCCGGACTTGCACCTCACCGACCTCTTCCAAGGCCGCGTGCACGCCACCGGGGTTCTCCCGATGAGCTACCCGGAGCGCATCCAGCCAGATCTGTTCTGTTGCCATGTCGCTGCCGGCTGCGCCTGCAGGCGCAGAGGCCTGGTTCTTCGCGTTGGCCAGAAACAACACGGTATTGCATGCAGGGCAAGGGGTCATCTCGTTATGGCCAATAATGGCCCCCTGGCTCGCCAGGAAGCCATATCCAGCGCATTGAACCGCCCCCCTTACTACCGCGCAGCAAGGGGTGTCGGATGGAGCTGGCCCTGGAAACGCTCCTGAGTCTTGGTGCGCTATTGAGTTCTCTACTTGCACGAATTCACCTGAGGCACCGATCAGAGGAACACCGAAGTGCTGTCCGCTGGGGGTTGTGCTTGGAATGGTTGGACTGCCGGCGACTCACCCGTCGACACTGGAGTCGATGACAGAAGCGCAGACGCTTCCTGCCGGGCTTGGTGGATGACTGCGGGATTGATTGCCTTCCAGTAGCAATAGGCTGATCGGGAGTTCTCGTGCATGGAAAGGTCACGCTTGCGCATCAAATGCTCGATCTCCGAAACCACCCAGTGGCCAGCGCCAAATGCGTGCTCCTTGCCACCGATCCAGTACTGAGCATCAGTGATCTTGAAGAGCATCTCGAAGACGGCCAGCGCCGCAACCGCCACTGGATCAGTCCTGCCCTTCAGGTGAGCCATGATCGGACCGAGAGAGCGTATATGGCCCAGGCGGAGCGAATTGGCCCAGGAAACTGCACGAGTGTGGCCCACCAGCTGGGGCAAGCTGATCTGATAGAAGCCCTTTGCTTGGGGCTTCACCAGGTCGCGGATATGGGCGCTACAATCCCCGCAGAGAGTGCTATTGGCGTAGAGGCGATCCTGCCGGCGCCCGCCCATCCCCGGAGAGGAAAAGCTGAACAGATCAACATGCCCACAAAGGCACTTGGTTGGAGCAGTAATGTGAGCCGCCATAGACACCTCCAGAAAATGCACCGGCGACAACCGCCAGAATCTTTCCGAAGCATAACACGTATGTATAATATTGGCGTTAGCGAATGCTGTGAAAATTCCCCTTTCCTAGGCCGCCGGCAGCAGCGATAGGATCAGGGGACCAAGCTCCTTGGACGTGTAGGCACCAGAGATAGCCATCTTGACACGAAACGGGATGGGTCTACGCCCTGTGCGGATCTGAATGAAATCCTCCAGGGACAGGCCGATACGGGACGCTTGCTCACTGTCACTCAGCCCCGAGATCGCTGCCAAACCATCGAAGAAGGCACTGACCAGGTCTGGTGATCCGCCGGCGTCCAGGCGATCGAAGAAACCATACACCAATGTCTCGCGGACCACCTGTGACTGTTGATTGGCCGCCTCCACTGCCTCTCGAATTGGCTCTGGCAATGCTGCGAGCAGAGTCGACAAGGTCACCTCCACACCCATCGCGCCCAGCGTGCGTATGCGCGCTGGAGGCGGCAAGGGGCGCATGTGCACTCGGCATTGGCGGATCATGGAGATGCTGATGCCAATTTCTTTGCTAAGCCGGGTATCCGCCCAGCCCTGCTCGTCGCGGAACTGGTCCATCAGCTGGGCCCAGGCAACATTGCTCAAACCGCTATCCGCCGATTCGAAAAAGAGATTGCGAGAGCTCATATTGGCTGACGCTTCGGGACTGCTGCCCCCTTCATGAAGGTCGAACATCTATTTGCTTCCGTTAGCATCTGCAGCAGCCTGGTCATCCAGCTCCACAGGAGCGGCCACGTAGGCGCGAATGATGAGGAGCAGCGCTCCACCGACAAGGCAAAGGAATACTCCCTTGAAAATCAGCTTGGGGGAGATCTCCACCAGGCCGGCGCCAACAGCCATGGTAGCCAGCAGGCCCATGACTACGACGACAAGAGCAACCACGACGCGAATGATCAGAGAGTGTGAGGAACGGCTATCCATGACTAGAGCCCTATCGATACGTAACGTGTACTGATAATACTGGATGAGCATAGATCAGCACAACGCCACGTGCGACCCCATGGAACCCATACTTCCGAGCGCAAAAAAACCCGGGCACTTGGCCCGGGCATACAGCTGGTTTACAAACTGGCCATCCCATGCGGGATGATTGGCGAGGTAACGGTATGCAGTCCGAAACCGTTGCCCTCGATGCTTACCGAAGCAGTCTTGATGCGTATAGCACCCAGAATACCGACATCGGAATTGGAGACGATACGCTCCTGGCCAGTCTGCGTGACCGAAACAGGTTCGAAATCGGCGCCCATGTCATTGGCCAGCAACTGATTGATGCGTTTAGCCATTTCGGATGCAGCCTCGTCGGCAAGACCTTCTGCCGAAGCGGAGTCAAAGCAGATACCGATCACCTCTGCATCCGCACCAGACTCCTCGTCGTCCTGGGACAACACGACGTGGGCCGTGGCCTTCAGTTCACTGGAGCTCACCACCTCGGCGATGACTGTCGATCGATACGCTTGCTCAAGCTCAGCGAGCTCAGCGTCACGTACCGTTCCTGCAGGGTACGATCCCACCTGGTGCAGCAGGTGACCGCGGGAATCGACTGCAGCTGCTGCGAGTTGGGCGTATTTGATTGCTGTGTTATGGAAGTTCATGCGTTTCTCTCCTGAAAGGTGGGTGCAAGGCCTTGCGTTGCCTTACAAGCAGGTAATGAGAAACACGGCGTTGTATTCTTGCGTCGGTCCATGACAGGCGCTCCTTGGTTGCGAATCAGCGAGTTACTCGGCTTATATCCAATTTGCCGCTAGTGAAATCAAGATCAAAAATGGCACGACCTATGATTTCCTTATCCGTGACAAACCCCCAGTAACGGCTGTCCAGGCTATTGGGTCGATTGTCACCCAGTACGAAATAAGAATCGGCAGGAACAGTACATGCCAAGCCTGACAGATTTCTCTCACAACCGGGAATAGCAGGAAAATCAGTACTTACACCAAAGTCACTGATACCAGGGTCTTTGATCGTGCCGATTTGTAAGTCGTGAATATTCTCCAGCGCATAATCGACCTGCTTGAGCTTCCCGCTAGCTTCATCTTCGTAAGCATATGGCTTCTCGCCCACATGTACCGCCGGTACATTATTAATGGCCAATACACCGCCTTGATAAGTGATGTGGTCACCTGGCACTCCCACCACACGCTTGATGTAAGGCTTAGACGGATCGAGTGGGAATCGGAAAACCAGAACATCGCCAAATTTCGGGGGTCGACCTTGCGTGATTGGCTTCGGAACGAATGGCAATCTCATCCCGTAGGTGAACTTATCGACTACAACGACACTCCCCACCCCAAGCGTGGGGCGCATCGATGACGACGGAACAAGGTATGGTTCGGCGACAAAGGATCGGAATAGGAGCAGGAAAACGGCAACAGGCGTCAACTCCACCAGAAAGGCCACCACGCCTTGCGTGTAGTGATGCCGGCCCCTAGCTCCCCGATACCGTTCATAGACCCAGAACGGCAGGCCAAGGACTGCTGCAGTCGCGAGCAATGTCGCCATGTCCAAAAATGTGCAAAGCAAAATGTAGGGGCCGAGCACCGCGGCGGCGCACCCTAGGGAGTAAATCCAGGCTGGCCCGTGGGCCTGATACTTTTTGCGACAGAGCGCCGGAGCAGCTACGGTCAAGCCAACTCCGATCAAAAACAGGCTCATAAGTATTTGCCCATCTTTTTATGGTAACGATAGATAGCCAAGCGGCTTATGAACAGAGCAAAAAAGATACCGCCCACTGCCCAGCCAACCACCTTGACCCAGAAGCCGTAGCTGTAGGCAGGGGTGACTTTGAACTTCTCCAGGAGGAATTCAATTAAGGATCCAACCGTCCACAAGAGCGCTGCAACCACCCATCCGTTCATGAGGAGTTGGATATTGTACTTCACGCCTTTAGGCTGCTTCTGTGTAGCGAGCATGTTTACTCCGCGGCTATGAACGACCACCCTGCCCGGCTTAGCGCGCATTTGTATCCGCTCAGCGGCTTGATCAACAGAGTTGACTCAAGTGACACAGCGATACAATCAAAGTGATAGCTGTAATATGAAGAAAGCTTCTCCACGTCCGCACTGAGGGCTCGCCAGTATGTCTCGTAATGCCGGCTGCCTAGAACGGGTGCAGTATTTTCGTATTGGAGAGGAAACGGCTGCAGGGTAAGAAGTGCCAACCGGCATTTTGAACGAAGCCAAGTGCATGAAGCGTCGACGATAGACTGACTCAGCTCTGACGACCTGAATTTATCGCGAACTTCCAGCCGGGTTATAACAAAGACGCTGCCAGCTTCCAGCACAGCGCCGAAGTCCTGATGGCAGGTCCTGACCAGCTCGTGAACCAGCGCCTGGACGGCCTCGCTGACCAGATCGCAAGCATCAGCCAAGGAGTATCGCTTCCCCTCTCCACTGGACAACAAAACCCCGTCCAGGATAGCGACCGGAACAGCCTCTGACTTCAATAGGAGCCAGGCTGTAACCAGTCGCACTTCACACACCGCAGAGCCATCAAATACATCCCCTGAAAGGCTCAGCTCCACGGTATAGCCACCTGCGAGCTCCACGCGCTCAACCACCCCGCGATGCATCGGAATCTCGCTGTAGAAGCCGGTATCGATCAGGCTTCGCACATACGGACGGCACCGAGTGATTTGCGTCAGGCTGGCAGACATGGTGCAGCTCAGCGCAGACCGGCGCCAGCACGAGCCTGCTCAGCTTTGGCTTTTTTACGATCGGCCATTTTCATCAGCTGTACGAAGAGCACTGCCATCACCAGGACCGCGATCAGCACGAAAGCGAGTGTGGGGGTGATGTGGCCAATCTTTGCCCACACAAACACGAAAGCCGCGAGTGCCAAGGCTGCCGGCACTTGGCCAACAATGTTCAACGTCCGCATGGCCCAGAATTGGATTTGCTGCATCTCAAGCTCCTAGATTTGATTTATAACAAGTACGCATAATACTGGATGAATCAAAATACTTCTAGCCATTCGATGTCATGATGCCGCCACAAAAAAGGCCTCAGTTCACAGATATGAACCGAGGCCTTGGCCATCGACCAGGACAGGCTTACAGCGGGATGAAGATCGAGTAGAAACACACGGCCAGTGCGGCTGCGCAGAGGGCCGAGCACAGCCAGATCAGGATATTGACATCGCGCAGCGAACGGTCAGCAAAGCCCTGAATGGCCTGGACCTGCTCAGGGCCAGAGGCGTTTTTCACAGTGAAAAGAGCTTTGCGGCGGTTGATAGCGATCGAAATGATTACGGCCAGCACCACAACGGCGATACGAGCGAGCATGTCGGTAGTGATTGTCATAGCGGTTCCTCAGGTTGGGTTGGATACAGAACAGGTAGTACGATTTGACTGGCGAGAGGTGGCATCACGGCCGCCCCCCTTGTTGAGACATGGTTTTGATGGCTGCTAATACTGGGTCCCTGGGGCCGGTATCCTCGCCCTCGCAATGGGTCCGGTGCTCACCTGGCTTGATCAGGCAGTACCGCCCCACCGGCTTAGCTGCTGCTACCTCGAAGCCACGCTGGGCCCAAGGTTTGAACAGGATCAGGCCGACAGCAGCAACAGCGCAGACAGTGGCAACGGCAGCTATAGCGATGCGCAGAGAGAAGAATCGCCCTCGACTATTCACCGACAGTAAGCTCCACCCCGGTCGACAGGCTGATCATCTGAACTGCAAGGTCTGGGTTTATCAGCCCTTTGGAGGCGAGCCCCCTGATCTGGCCGGAGAAGAACTGCACGAAGAATCGTTGCGAGGCGTGCACGCTTTGCTCAGCAGCACCGTGCTCCTTCACCTGGTCACGGCGCTCGATGGCAGCGGCGGCTGAGGTAGCGATAGCGTTGGCCAAGTCCGCAGCTCCGGCCTCACCTCGGGACGGCAGCCTCGTCACGTCAAGCTGCGCAAGGACATCATGCGGGAGATGCAAGCTCGAAAAACCCTCACCGTACCACCCGTCATACACCGACACCCCGTGCTCGTCGGTGGCCAGCACAGTGAAAAAACGAGAGAGCTGGTGGTGCTGATCGTCACCAACAGCAAGCTTGGGTGGGTTGGCCACCTCGTAGCCGGCGCCGACCTCGAATTCGAGTGTGTTGGCCAAATTGAACGCTCCTATCGGTTCCAAGAAATTACCAGGTACAAGAATACATAACGCGTACGCATACGGCTATAGAGTCGGTGCAAATCTGCCAGCCTCTTGCCGCTCATTGCCCGCAAGCAGCGCCTGGGAGGACACGGCGGCACCGAAAATCAGAACCAAAAAAAAGACCCACCATCTAGGATGGTGGGTCGGATTTAGCGTTACTTTATAGGTAGCTCTGCTGAGCGTTTATTTGGATTGCAGCGGCTTGCTGTTTTGGTCTGCACCGTACTTCACGCGCCTGAACTCATCTTTGATGGCAGCTACAGCCCCCATCAATGGCGCGAAGAAGATTCGTGGTGCCTGCCTTGCAGCGTTAGCGAACTCAGACCCAAATGATTGATTCATTCAGCAAACTCCTTGATTGCCCGGGCTGCCCCAATGCAAATAAAGACGAAGAAAAGACCAGCATCTACAAGCACAATGGCATGTTCGAGAAGCCCGAGAATTAGCAAGGTGAAATCGCTTATCCCAAACTTAGCCAAGTATTGGACCAAATGGTTGAGCAAGACTGCTGGCACCATGATGATCAAGAAGATGATAGTACCGACGAAGCCATGGGCTCCGAAGTGAGCGATCGGGCTCCACCAAGGTTTTTTGTGCGTTTTGGACATCTGTTACTCCTGAAAGGACCTGGGGCGGTCGTTGAGAAATCCCATAGGCCTTCTTGCGGTAGACCTAGCCCCTGGAGATGCGTAACGCGGGTCTGTAATCGGCAGGCACAAAAAAGCCAGGCATAGCCTGGCTGGGTTGATGGGTGGACACATCTCGATCAGCTCTGCCGGGCCTGCCGCAGCCGACCTGGTGTGAATTTGCCTGAGAACGAGAAGCCGAGATCCCTAACTCTCTCACGGACCTTCAGCTTGTTGGATTTGTCACCCCGCTCCTTGTGGAGCTCGACATGCTCTGCCTCCACCTGGAGTAAGAATTCGACGTCCTTCTGACACAGCTCCAAGGACTGCTCCAGTTTTTTTCGGTCCGAAAATTTCTTTCCGATCAGAGCGGCCGAGGCAGCAGCCAGGACAGTACTGGTGACAGCTGCAAATGCATTTATCAAAGCGGATTGAACTGCAGGATCGTTGATTGCGAGAAGCATGATGGCCCCCTGAAAGTTAACTTGCTCCAAGGGGATGCTTCACAGAAACCAGTAAACCACAGGCACAAAAAACCCGCTCGATCGGCGGGTTCTTTGTGAAGGTCAGTGCTTGGGGGTGGTCTTGGTTGAGCGGTCGCCTCCGCCGGCCTTGGCCATTTCAGCCTTGATGGCTTTATAAGCACCCACCAGAGGCGCAAAATAGATGCGCGGAGCCTGTTTTGCAGCACTCAGAAATTCAGAAGTAAAAGTCATCGATTTCATGTTCGCCCCCTCTCTGGGAAAACTAGTGACTAATGTATAGCAAATTAGGTTGACGGCATCAAGCGCCTGAAACAATTTCATCGAGCAAAGAAAAACCCGATTCGCCTAAGCGAACCGGGTTTGAGTAGCGTTTAAGGCGGCACCTCACCAATCAGATCAGTAAAGCCAGTGATCCAGTTTGGAATTTCTCGGGTTCCGCGCAAACCGCCTCGTCCATGCTGGCTTGAGCTGATCGCGACGGAAAGTTAACCACGTTATTGCGGGATGACATGAGTGCCCGCCCTATTTCCTCACCCACTGAAACAAACTTAGGAAAGCAGACGCTCTGACCACATATTTCATGACCAATCGTTTCAGAAACCCCATCGGTTAACCCTGCAGGAATGCCTTTGAGCCTTTCATGTTCCGCTTTAGTAAAGAGCCTGCTGAGTCCTGGATTTTCGGGATGCAATATGAAGGGTTCGGTACTTCTGCCCTTCTTGTACAACCAAGCGTGCCACAACCAGATTCATTTCCTGTTAGTAATTGCCTCGCGAAACCCTTGCCTTCAGCCTTGTCTCTTTTCTCCTTAGTTGCCAAGTATTCATAGGATTTCCAAGATTCGTCGTCGAGAGGAATGTCATCAAGTATTGCATTGATGCATGTCTCTCTCACCTTGTTCACCTTCAGATTTTCAAACGAGAAAGAGTCCCCAATACCGGGAGTTATTGCCACAACGACCAAGCGTTTCCGGTGCTCCAGCGTCCCGTAGTCCCATCCATCAAGGACTGCTTCATGAACTCTGTATCCGAGGTAGATAAACACACTTCGGATAGCCGCCATGGAAGCTGTATTTGCGTACTCCCCAACATTTTCAATCAGCGCAATACAAGGGTTGACATGACGGAGCCAGTTGAGATAGTCCACGAAAAGCGCGCCTGCGTCAGCATGCTCCTCTGCAAAAGTCAGTTTATTTTTAACCTTACCGCTCTTTGACGCTGCTATACATGGAATCCCTCCAAGCAAAACCTCACATTGCGGCGTATTTTCACTTAGATACACATCCCGAACATCAGAGTTGATCGCAATTGAATCCTCTGTCCAAATTTCAGTGTTATTCCGCATTGAGCAGTCGAGATACTCGCTTTCTAGCTCAACACCGACTTGTAAGAACGAGCCTACACCCGACCGCATTAAGCCAGAGTGCACTGCGGCATCTAAGATCCCACCGCCATGAAAAAGACTACATACAGCGAGCTTCTGGCCACGGTCCAACTTTTCTTTCATGCGCTTGAGGCGCTCGCGGATCTTGGTTTGAATCTGCAAAGCAGTGATCACAATCCGGCCACGACGAATCGCAACGCGGACCTTATGATCATCTTCAAAGACTTCACGAATTTGCTCTGAACGCAGGTCGATTACTGGATGAACAACCCCATTGCGCTCACGTTTTGATACGCTGATGCACTTTCCGGCGAAGCCGGATTGAACCTCAATTAGCTCTAGACGTCGGGCAACCTTGTCAGACTTAATCGAGTATTTATTGCCAATCTGAACACCCGCTGTCAGCAGGTGACGGCCCTCCATGAAGACACGTGAAACGCCTTTCGATTCGCCAATTGTTGCGTTGATGATGGTGGTCATTGTGCTGCTCCAAGTAGTCGACACAGCTCCCCTGACGGGGACTGAGCCCGATCGGGGAAATGACAAACTGGTTGTCCGTACACACCTGGAATGCGGAACAAGGCTCCATACTTTTTCGAGCAAAAAAAAGCCCCCGCCACGGCGGAGGCTTGATGTCCTGCTTGATTCAGATGGACGCCGGCACTTCCTCCCCACCCAGCGCGTCGTACAGAGCCGGGAGGAATTCGGCGAATGTCATCATCATCAACACGAACGTGGCGTCAGCCTCAGCCAGGGCATCCTCTCCCCCTTCCTGGGCAGCCTGCTCTTGAAGCAGCTCTTCGAACTTCAAGCGCCTGATCACAAGCTTGTCGTCCAGGACGAAAGACAATTTGTCCTGCCAGGCCAGCGACAGCTTGGTCGCGACCTTGCCAGTGGCCAGGTGATTTTTGATTTCGTCGCTGGTGAGATCCTGCCGTTTACAGCGAACTGATCCCCCATCTTCATGTGTGTCTTGCAGTTCACATTCGTCCAGGACGTGGAAGCCTTCGCTCGCCTGGCCGGTCTTAAGCCAGTCAGTGAGGGTCGCGCTCGGGGCGATCTTCACAGTCACCGGGCGCACCGGCAGGGACCCCATTACTTCACGGAGCGTGGAGAGCAGATCCTCTGCACGTTTGGCGCTCGCATTGTTGACGATGATCAGCCCGAGCTTGGGCGCGATGGCCGCTGTGATCACACCCCGACGGATAAACGCCTTCGGCAGCATGGCCTGGATCGTATCGTCCTTGATCTGGTCACGCTCTTTCTTGTAGACCTTGCGCTGCTGGGCGCTCTCGATCTCCTCGACCTTCTCCTTCACAGCATCATTGACCACGCTTGCCGGCAGGATGCGCTCTTCCTTCCGAGCACTGATCAGGAAGAAATTCCCGCTCTGGTGAACGAGTGGAGCATCCTCCCCCTTGCCCAGCGGCGCGATGAAGCCATAGGTGACCAGCTCTTGCGAACCGCACGGCCGTGCCGGCTTCGACGCCAGGGCGGCTTGGAGCGTATCCGCGGCGAATTCAATATCTTGGGTCAGACGGTAAACGGTCAGATTCTTAAACCACATGGTCATGCCTTGTTAGGTGATGTCGGTGATGACAGCGCCCCTATGAGCGCAGTCTTGAGTAATTGAGGTTGAAGCAGCTGAGCGATATCTGCCGGGAAGGTGGGCTGTCGATCAGCCGGCAGCCGCGTAGCGGAGGCAATCGATCTCTTGAGCTGGGTTAGGCCGGTCGAGCCCTGCCCACCATCCTCCCCACTCCTCACAACTGATCGGTCGCGATGTACCAGGTGCCCCTTCTACGCAGAACTTGCCTAAGTCCGACGACCAGGTGACCACCAACAAGGAGGCATCGATGCCCTCCTTCCCGCTCCAGTTCCAAAAATGGCCGGCACTTTCGGGTACCGCCTGTGACCAGATGCGCGGCGTACTGCCCTCAGTAGCCCGCTGGCGCTCAGTAGGCGCATTTTCAAAACGGTTGGATGGTGAGCTGCCGAAAGTCGCGAGAGAGCCTTCAATGGCCGCCTGCTGCAGCCAGGGCATCGGAGAGTTCATGTACGCGATGTAGTTGGCAAAGAGATTCGCGGTGTCACGCACCCCTACCGCGGTCGCGTACTTCAAGAGTTGGGCCGCCTGCGCTGGTTGTGGCGCTGCGAGGAGCTTTCGCAAAAACACCGCTTCTGCCGCTGAGAACTGATGGCTGCCGGCATGGCCGCTGGCTCCTGGTGGAACACTGAGCCCCGCGGCATGCGCCTCGATCATGGCCCGGTCGACCTCAGCATCGAGCGATTCGCCGCTCAGCAGCGCGTCTATGCCGATACGTACCATTGGGGTATTGGCTTTCCCGGTTCGGAGGGCAGGGCCACGCAAGTAGAAATAGCGCTGGGCGGCCTTCAAGAGCAACGCCGCAATGTCGGCAGTGCCGGCGCCAGTTGCGCCAGGAGCTACATCAAGCAGGTTCCCCATGGCGGTCGTCCTTCACTGCGCGCTGGCGATCGACAGTCGCGGCAGCTGCTGCAGACCTGCCTTCGGTGTTTCGTTGCCCTGAGCTGCCTTGATCTGCGCCAGCTCTTGCTCCAGCTCCTCGCAACGCCGAGTTACCTGCGCCAGCGTGCGCACCGTCAGGTCGCCATGCTCATCCTGCTCGATGCTCAAGTCCAGGCGGGCAATGATTTCCGAGTTCATGCTGCGGTGATTGTCTCTCGCGATTTCAGCGATCTTCTCTCGCATGCCGTCAGGCAGGCGCACCACGAACTTATCTGCTGTGCGGGATGTATTGCGGGGCTGGGACTTTGGCATGGGGAATAACCTCAATATGGCGAGCTGGCGATGTCTCAGGTGAAAAGTGATTACGCTGCGCGAAGGTGCCGGGATTTGTTTTCGCGGCTCTCCTTGGCCTCGACAGTCAAGAGAGAGCGCGGTGAGGAGAGTAAGCGACGGAGGCCGATCGGCTCGCCGGTGTCTTCGCACCAGCCGTAGCTACCGTCTGCAATGGCAGACATCGCCTGTTTGATATCGCGCAGACTTTGGTTCTCGCGTTCGATGCTGCCCAGGATGGACTGGCGCTCTTGCTCGATCAGTGCTGCGTCGACTTCATCAGGAGCTTTTTCCAAGCCCGTCAGGTCGATGCGCAGCTGCTCGATCCGCCCCGTGGCGGTAGCGCTTTCGCTCACCAGCAGGTTTTTGAAGAACGCTACTTGCTCAGGGTTCATGTACTGGTCGTCGGGCTGTTGCAACAGTTCCTGAGGGGTCATCGATTGGGCCTCGTGATTGGTTGGGTCAATGTGCCTGGCGCCAGCGTCTCGACGATCGATACGGCAGGTTGATGGCACCATGCTGTCATTTTCACACGCACCGATATTAAGGCCAGTATCCGAAACGCACAACAGTAAAATTACACATACGTGTTATGCATGCAGAAAAATATTTTCTGGCCGAACGTCCGGGTATTCTGCAGGCGTAAAAAAACCCCAGCGCTAGGCGGTGGGGTTTGGGTGAATCGTTATGCCGCTTCCGGCTGAAGGCTTCGTTTGTCCACAAAGATCTCCTGCACGAGCTGAACTCGGTCAGGATTCTGCTGCGCGAATTGAGCAAGAGCGGCGCCCGGGCTACCACCACCACAGCGGAACGTCTGGAGCCCATCTTCGTTTGGCATCGAGTAGACCAGCAAGAACGCGGTGTCCTCGTGATAGCGGTTGGCTGCGTAGTCGACAGCTTTCCCTGTCAGACCGGCCATTTCAACAACCCACTGCAGGGTTTGAGCTCGAACCTCAAGCTCGATCATCGCCTCCTCGCCAGTGCGGGGGAACTGAGCCTGCGACAAATCGCGGCCCATGTAGGCTGTCTTCGCTTTTTCGAACTGACTGAGCACAAGATGTGCGAAATCACCGAACTGGAACGCCAGCTTGGCCCGCAGAAGGTCCAATGGCTGATAGAAGTCAGGAGCTTTCCAATCAGCTGGTACACGGCCTTCAGTGGAGACTGCTACTGCTTGGTTTGGGTTAGTCATGGTGCGGCACCTCATGTGCGTTAAGTTTGTAGGTGGAGATGGCCCACACGGACATGTATGACGTGAGGCCTCTCCCCTGCCGCTGGGTGCATGGTGCCGGCATGCAAAAGGCTCACGCCGCTTGCACGTCCAGGATATGTAGATCTGCAGGGACGCTCACGACATCCCCAAGCCACCGCCGTACGGCGTCCCTCTGAGTGGCGACTGGGCAGCCAGGCTCAGCGCTCATCATGAAACCAAATGCCTTGAAGCTCGCTTCACGCATGGCCCATTCCAAGCATCGTCCGCTCAGATCTTCGACGAACACGGTCTGGTAGGAATGGTCTGTTCTGCAACGACCAAGCAAGCCCGGTGCGGTAGCCCGGGCGAGTAGCGCCGAAGCGCCGGCGGCGAGCTCAACGCCATTCTCATCGGTTACCACCCAATCCCAGTGGTTCGCCGCGACGACGTCACGCAGGCTGAGCTGGGGCTGTGAGAGGTGCGATTTGGCCATGTCGAGCGCATGCTGCGCATTGGCTGCAGCGAACAGTTCGCCGGTGACGACTCGGAATGCTTTCAGGCGGAAAGTGTCCGCGGCATCGGGGTATTGCTGGGTAGGTTCGGTATGACGCATGGTGGGCTCTACGCAAATTGCTTCAGTGGTAATGGGCGCTTTCATAACCGCCACCTCAGCCAACACCTGCTCGCACCATCCGTACCTTCACCCCTCGCTGCTCGAAAGCCTTGGCTACGCGCCCTTGGCGATCGTCTTGGCCATCGCCGAAGACGATGGCGTGAGTCACCCCGCCTGGCAGGGTGTCGGGGGTCGGATGCCTAGTCACCGAGGCCAACGGGACATTCAATTTCTTGCTTATCAGCTGGCGGTAGCGCTCACCCGTGATTGAGCAGTCAATGACGACCTGGTTCACCTGGTGATCAATGATGAGCTTGGCGATCCGGTCAGCTTGAGCAGTGTCGATCGCGGGGCCCGGGGTGCTAATGAACAGCTTTGAGATGACCTGGGCCGCAGCCTTATCAGCCTCTCGGATGAAAGCCAGGAGCTGACCGCAAGCATTGCAGCTGTATAGGGCCGTCCGCCTGACCATGCTGTTGTGCCTTTTGGTCGATAACCGGAATGTTCTACCTTCACACCCGCACTGGTACAGGAACTCCCTCTTCACCGATCTCGATGTGTCAAGCTGGTGACATCTGTCGGCCTGGACCTTGAACACCTCAACCATAATCTGAGTCCATTCGGCCCCGTGCGGATCGACCTCTGCCCCCCATACCAGGTGAGTGACATAGTGGGCGACCTCATGCGGACAGATTTGATCGAGGTACTCTGAGAGATTCTCTCGCGCCAAAATGCGGTTGAACCGGAACTGCAGGTCGTAGCACCGGCCAGTTCCCTTGTCTTTGCGGTACCTGAACATGCCACCGGATTTACCAGTGAGGTTAAACAGGACCGGTATCTCTGGAATGTCACGGGAAAGATGAGACGCCGCCAGCCCCAGGCACTCTGTGACACGGGCCCTGACAGCCTTCAGTTCGTCGACGGGGAGCATCAGGCTTCAGCCTCTGGCAGCACCTGGATACTCAGCTGGGTTTTACGAGCAGAGGAAGGTGTATGCATGGCTGAGGGGGGTGGATTTAGAGAATTAAAACTGTCGCAAAGAGGCCCAGTTTCCGTGGCCTTCAGCCCGATTCGGAGTAAACGCAAAACTGTCGCGAGCCCCCAAAACCGTTGACTCGGACAAATGCGCCAGAGAATAAAAACTGTCTAGCCCAGTAATGACGGGCCTTACAGCCACCTCTGAGATTTCAGGAGTGGATGTCCTGCCCGCTATTCGGGTTGAACCCAGCAGCCCGGGCTCTCACTGTCGAAGAAATCGACGTCAACTGGCCCCAGGTCATCCTGAATGATTTGGTAAGCCATGTTGCAATAAGGCTGATATCCCCGAAAGACTGAGACGGCTACGCGCTCAATGCCCGTCCCCTTCATTCGCTTGAGCAAATGCCTGTCGTGCTCCCCCAAGCCCCAACCGAACAGTGTCAGTGTCTTCCGGGGCGCCGTAAGCACCTCTCGATAGACAGTCGACAGGTAGTAGCTATTTTGAATCGAAGCTACCTTCTGACGCATGGTTCCTTCACTGACAAACAGCGGTACCACACGCTCGTTTTTCCACTCCTGAAGAATGGCTTCCAGCAAGCCGCCGCCCAATGCGCGGATCTTGAACTCTTCCTCTATGTTGTTGCGGCATAAAGCTAAGCTGCCATGGGGGTAGAACACCAACGTATTCACTCGCTCCTTGTACAGCTTCCGGAATCGACGCCAGTCGTCATCGAATACCCCGCCATCGACGAAGCAGTCTTTGAACATATGGCCGTCCGGGATGTTGAGACCATAGGCCACCGTCCAGTAAACCAGCAGGTCATAGTTTAGCGACAAGACCGTGTCGAACTCCTTCAGATACCGGTACATGTTCGGCAGATGATCGGTGATCTGGTGATATTCAGGGTGAACATCCCGCACTGCCTGGATCAGGCAATCCCGGACGCGCACGTAGGCTTCGTGGGTACGCTGATCTGGGATCTCCAACGATTTGTTGACGTTGGATGCTTGCCAGACGACCCGCAGAATTAGCTCAAAATCTTCTGTCTCAAAAAACTCGAACAGACGCGCCACGTCGTTCTGGAGCAGCTCATTTTCCCTGACATGTTCTAGCAGTGAGCGGTACGCAAAACTCTGCGACACAGCGATACTCGCGCCGTTGCCCAACAAGATGGTACCGCGCTGATAATGCTGAGCTATTTCTGCCCATGGCTTTACGGGGTATGGCATAGAGGCCACCTTCGAGTTGTGATCGCAGGATCATATCTCTGATGGTTCCATCGAGTCTTCTAGGCCGCCGACGTGTCTTCGCAACACGCTAGCTCAGATTCAAGCCCTGGTGACGAAACGCTCAGCGGCCGCTCAAATGGACCCTTCAAAATGGACCTCATGTTCTAACGCGGCATCGGGATTTGGGATAAGAAGCTTGTAGGAGCCTCAGGCCGACAACCCTCGCCACCGAAATCAAACCGCCAATATCCCACGTCATGCCACGCACCGAGTTTGAACCCGACCTGCGAAAACGTACCGATGTGCTGAAAGCCGAGTCGCTCATGGAGACCCACGCTTCCTTCGTTCGGTAAAGAAATACCCGCGTATGCAGAACGATATCCTAGCTGCTTCAGAACCGGCAGGAGAACGTCATAAAGCTGCCGGCCAATCCCACTCCGACGCTGCCCCTCTGCAACGTAGACGGTCACATCTACCGCCCACCGATATGCCGCTCGCGCTCGATGCTGGCTAGCATAGGCATAACCGACCACCCGACCTTGCTGCACAGCCACAAAATATGGATAGGTATGAAGCGTCGTCTCGATACGCTGGCGCATTTCTTCCGCGCTCGGCGCTACCTCTTCAAACGAGATGGCAGTGTGGAGCACAATCGGAGCGTAGATAGCCTGTATGGCTGCAGCGTCTTCTGGACCAGCAATACGAATCTCGATTCCGCTATGCATCCGGCTGCTCCAAGCTGTTCAGGTATTCCACTACTTCGTTTACGGTGCTGCGCGCGGTACGGGTGACGCCGATCAGCGTCGCCGAGGCCAGGGCGGTCCAGTCGCCATATCCGACCAGCCAGAGGCGCGGCTCGCGAATAGAGCGCGACCCGTCAACCTCGACCTTACCGCTGTCATCCAGCACGTCCAAGTCCCGCAAGTGATCCAGAGCCGGCCGGAAACCGGTACACCAGATCACCGCATCGACCTGGGTTTTCTCACCATTGGGCCAGACGACCCCGTCAGGCGTGAATGAGACAAAAGGCCTTACAGACCGTAGGGCTCCTCGCTCGCGGGCCCGGACCACCGGGGGCACCATGACTATATCGCCAAGCCCGCCGACCGGTACGTTGATAACACGGCCCTCCTGTTGAGCCTTGAGGCGCTCGGTAGCCCGCTCGAACAGCACCCGGCCATCGACATCATCAGGCAGAAACGCCGGCTCCTCCGTGGTTACCCACGTTGCGTCGGCGACCTCGGACAGCTCCGCATAGATTTGCGCCCCCGAGTTGCCACCACCAACGACCAGCACGCGCTTTCCTTGGAAAGCCTCTGGTGACTGATAATGGGCGGAGTGAATTTGCTGCCCCCCGTACAGCTCTATCCCCGGATAAACCGGAACATAGGGTTTGCTCCAAGTCCCCGTTGCGCTGATGACGGCACGGGCTTCCCAGTCGCGGTCCTTCGAGCGAACACGAAGGCCACGCCCGGTTCGCTCCACCGCCGTAACGCTGACGGGGCGAACGATAGGAAACCCGTAGCGCGCCTCGTACTGCTCCAGATAGCTGACCACGTGATCCCTATCGGGATTACCTTCGGTGACTAGCGGCATCGGCCAGCCCGCGATCGAGCTCCATGCTGAGGGTGAGAATAGCGTCAGCGAGTCCCAGCCATGGCGCCACGCCCCGCCCGCAGCCTCTTCGGCGTCGAGCAGCAGAAACGACAACTTGGCCCGCTTGAGAAAATAGGCCACCGTAAGCGCGGACTGCCCGCCGCCAATCACGATGACATCGAGTAGTTCGCCGTCGGTGGCCATGGTCTCTCCTGTCTGGCTGGAGCGCTCAGTCTTCGCCGAATTGGTTGATGTAGTTGATGTGCGCAGGCTTCTGAATCGCCCGTGGGCGAAGCTCCTGCACCCAAGCGATCGCCTCGCGACGCGGCATTCCGGATTCGATCAGCAGACGGGCAGCGAACAGCCCGGTGCGACCGGAGCCGCCCTTGCAGTGGATGGCCAGGGCCTTGTTGGAAGCGAGCAAATCGTCTAACTGGTGGCGAATCTCCCCCAACCGAGCCTCGAAGGTTTGATCAGGAGCCTGATCATCCTCGATCGGCAACTGGTACCACTCCAACCCATACTGCCTGGCCGCGACGCCAAGCTCACCAACGCCGTTTTCCTGAAGCTCTGTATCCGACATCAGGGTAACCAGCGCCACGGCGCCAGCCTGCTTCAGCGTCTTCAGGCTTTCAGCAAGATCGCTGGCCTGGGTGCCCGGGCAGGGTGTGAAAATTAGCGCTCCTGGGGCATGGGGCAGCGATTTCATCGAGTAGGGATGTGACATGCTCATGACCTCAAATGGACCGCAGATTGACTCGCTTGGACAGCTCTTCCGCCGACTCCTTGCGCTCGGAGTAGCGATCCACCAGGTAATCCTGGCGGTCGCGCAATAGCAGCGTGAACTTGGTCAGTTCTTCCATCACATCAACCAGCCGGTCATAGAAGGAAGAAGGTTTCATGCGCCCGGCATCATCGAACTCCAGGAAGGCTTTTGGAACCGACGACTGGTTAGGGATAGTGAACATGCGCATCCAACGGCCCAGCACGCGCAATTGGTTCACCACGTTGAACGACTGCGAGCCACCACAAACCTGCATCACCGCTAATGTCTTGCCCTGGGTCGGACGTACGGCGCCCATGGCCAAAGGTACCCAGTCGATCTGCGCCTTAAAGACTGCGCTCATAGAACCGTGACGCTCGGGCGAGCACCACACCTGGCCCTCGGACCATTGCATCAGCTCGCGGAGTTCCAGCACCTTCTCGTGGGAGTCCGGAGCGTCATCCGGGAGCGGCAGGCCGGAAGGGTCGAAGATACGGGTTTCGGCGCCGAACTCTTCCAGCAGGCGCGCAGCTTCCTGGACCATCAAGCGGCTGAATGAGCGTTCGCGGGTCGATCCGTACAGCAGCAGGATGCGTGGTTTATGCGTGGAGGGATCCTTCGGCTCCAGACGCTCCAGCGACGGCAGATCGATCAGTTCTGGCTGGATATTTGGCAGGTGGTCGTTCATTTCAGTCTCCATTGATCCAGGGCCTACAGCGCGCCGATGCGAGCAAGTTCGGCTTTCAGTTCGTCCTGGCTCAGTTGCGAGAAGGGCAGCGCAATGAAAGCGCGCACGCGCTCATCGATCTTCGCAAGTGTGGTCTGGAAGGCTTGTTCGATTTCCGCCTCACTGCCGGTAACCGCCGAAGGGTCGGCCAGGCCCCAGTGGGCTTTGAGCGATGGACCGAAGAAGATCGGGCAGGCTTCGCCGGCAGCTCGATCGCACACGGTGACGACTATGTCGGGAGGAGAGCTCTCGAAGACATCCGAGGCCTTGCTTGAAAGACCAGCGGTGGGGATACCGGCGGCTTCCAAGGTCTTCAGCGCCCGCTCATTGACCTTGCCGCTTGGGAAGCTACCCGAGCTCACAGCTTCCATACCCTCGGGGGCCAGATGATTGAACAGCGCCTCGGACAGGATGCTGCGGCAGCTGTTGTGGGTGCACATGAACAAGACTTTCATCAGATATCTCCGGTTCAAAAGCTCAGGCGTATGGCCAATGCGGCCAAGGTGGCAAGCAGGATCGGCAGCGTCAGGACGATACCGGTGCGGAAGTAGTAACCCCAGGTGATAACGATGTTTTTGCGGGCCAGCACGTGCAGCCACAGCAAGGTGGCCAGGCTGCCGATTGGGGTGATTTTCGGACCGAGGTCACAGCCGATGACGTTGGCGTAGATCATGGCCTCACGCACGATGCCAGTGGCCTCGGCGGAATGGATCGACAAAGCTCCTACCAGTACAGTGGGCATGTTGTTCATGACCGACGACAGGCCAGCGGCGAGCAGCCCCGTCCCGAGGGATGCGCCCCAGACCCCGTAGCCGGTGAAGACATTGAGGATCTGCGTCAGGTAGTCGGTGAGGCCGGCATTACGCAGGCCATAGACCACCAGGTACATGCCAAGCGAGAACACCACGACCTGCCAAGGCGCGTCCTTGAGCACCTTGCGGGTTGAGATCACGTGCCCATGCGCAGCGATCAGGTAGAGGATCAGCGCACAGGCAGCAGCGATGGCGCTGATCGGAACGCCCAGCGGCTCGATGGCGAAGAAGCCGACCAGCAACAGCGCAAGCACCCACCAGCCGGCAACGAACGTCGCCTTGTCGCGGATAGCGGCTTCGGGAGCCTTCAGTTGGTCGAGTTCATAGGTTCGCGGCAGGTCCTTGCGGAAGAACCACAGCAGCATTCCCAGCGTGGCGGCGATACTGACCAGGTTCACCGGCACCATGATCGAGGCGTACTCGCTGAAACCGATGCCAAAGTAGTCGGCGGAAACGATGTTCACCAGGTTGGACACCACCAGCGGCAGGCTCGCGGTATCGGCGATAAAACCTGCTGCCATGACAAATGCCAACGTCGCCGCCGGGGAAAAACGCAGGGCAAGCAGCATGGCGATAACGATCGGCGTCAGGATCAGCGCTGCGCCATCATTGGCGAATAACGCCGACACTGCTGCTCCCAGGAGAATGATGAAAGCGAACAGCTTGCGGGTACTGCCGTTGCCCCAGCGGGCCACATGCAACGCTGCCCATTCGAAGAAACCCGCCTCATCCAGCAAAAGGCTGATGATGATGACAGCGATAAACGTTGCGGTGGCGTTCCATACTATCTGCCACACCACTGGGATATCAGACAGATTCACTACGCCCGCCAGTAGCGCCACGACCGCCCCTAGACCAGCGCTCCAGCCCACCCCCAGACCCTTTGGCTGCCAGATCACCAGAACGATCGTTGCGAGAAAAATCAAAAATGCGATGAACATGGCTCAACTCAGTCAGCGAAGTGAAAATCAAGCACAAGCAGCAGGGCTTTGTGGACGCTCGCCCATTTCAGCAAGGCGCACAGCATCGGCGCTTAGCCACTGGGCGTTTGCATCGACAACACTCTTGAGCATCATCTGCACCCATTCTGGCAAGGACGGATTGAGGCGGTAATACACCCATTGTCCCTGCCGCCGGTCCATGAGGATTCCGGCTTCTCGCAATTGAGCAAGATGCCGAGAAATCTTCGGCTGGCTGAGGTCGAGTGCGCAGGTCAACTCACATACGCATAGCTCGCCTTCACTGGCGATCAGCAAGGTCATCCGGGCTCGTGTTTCGTCAGCGAGACATTTAAAAACGATGGGGGGGGTTAGGGTTTCCCGCATTTGACCTCCTGGGGAACGCAGCACGGGCGGCTCATATCTGGAGGCTCGAATATATGACCATTCAGATATACGGTAAAGCAGATATTAATTCACTGACCAGATGACCGAGTCACAGTAGGAGGCAAAATCCAGGGTTCGCGCCCTTATCCGGATATTGATTCCCTTCCCATCGAGTCCACGATGAACCACCCTGAGATGTCTCTCCGATTGCTTGGTGCCGATCAGATCCAGGGGTTGGATGAGTATCTTTCCGCAGCCGGCTTGCCTACCCCGGACCTTCTGCAGCACGACCGCATGTTCTATTCCTTTCACCGTGGAGAAACGGAACTGGGATATGGGGCATCGAAGGATGGCCAGGCTCGTCTAATTCGTTCGCTGGTTGTGGATCCTGGGAAAGAGGATCCGGGGTCGGTACCTTGCTGCTTAGAGCACTTGAACGCATAGCCGAAGCCGACGGGGCTTAAAGCCTCTGCGGACCACAATTGCGCCCGATTTATTCGAGGCTCGGGGATATGAGCGCAGAGAGCGATCCCTAGCCCCTAGGGTGATTTCCAACTCCGCAGAGTTTGAAAAGCTCTGTCCCGTGTCGGCTTTACCTTAGGCACCCGCAAACTGTCTATGAGGGAATAGCGCTGTCAACCCAGCACAGCCTTACAAAGATGTAATGCCTGGATCACATGGATGACAGCTACCGGGCCTTAGGCTGCAGTCATGTTTTCATGGAGTAATTGAAATGATCAAAGCCAAATGCATCGCCGGCCTACTTCTCTTAATCGCCTCCTCATCCGCTTTTTCCGAAGGAGGTTCTGATCGTTTGCACGGAAAAATGATTCAGGCGAATGAGCAGGCTATGCGTGCATACGCAGCGGCCAATGGAAAAAAGCCACCTGAGGTGATCCATTATCGCTATGGAATGAAGCTGGACGTGGCGAGAGTCATCAGCAGGACTTCGACCAACGGCAGCTGCGACGTGATGCCGGCACAGATGAATTACGAGGACTCAACAGGAGAGCTGAAAATCCTTGAATATCGCACTGCCGGAATTAACTGCAGGGGTCAAAACTGACCGAAGCACAGGTTAATTCTTGAAGTCAGCTGATCACCAGTAGCGCCAGCTGATCGGCCGCCAGGGGGCTTGTGATCGACCGACCGAGGTCTTCCCTAAGTACTTTGCAAAAGAACGACGGTCGGTCGAAATTAATTAGGCAGCCATTGCTTCGCAGGATTGTGCGCAGGCCAAACAGGCTTGTGCGCAATGCTGACAGTGGTCTGCCGTGTGCTTACTGCACTCCTCCCCGCAGGCGCGGCAAATCCTGGCGCACAACGCACAAAATTCCTTGGCGAGCATGCTTTCTCGTGCCATCAAGGTAGCCGCCAGCCTGCACATATCTGCGCAATCCCTGTCCAACTTGATGCAGTCAGCCATCATTTTTACGTCCTGCTCTTGCAGGCAGGCTGACGCGCAGCCTTCACAGGCCAGCGCACAGCGCAGGCATTCCGAGATGCATTCATCAAAGCTACTGTTCATGATCATATCTCCGGTATCGGGTCGATGTGATGCCAGTGCACCGTCTCATGACGGTATGTAGCGTTCGACCTGAGGGGTTCCTGAAGATTGATTACATTTCTGTAAGCTTGTCCGAATCATCTCAGTATGAAGGCGTGCCCGATCATTCAAGGCTTTTCAATCACTGCTTCTGGATGCTCACGATTTTCGCGGAGCTTCCCTCCATGCGGAACCCAAATTTCACCTTGTCGCCTACGTTCAAGCCCTTCAGCTGTGCAGGCTCAGATTGGAAGCCCATGGTCATCGCCGGCCATTTGAGCTCTGCTACCGGGCCGTGCGCTAAGGTGATTTTCCCGCTTTGAAGATCCAGCGCCTTTATTGTCCCCTCAGCATGCGCAGTGGGAGCCGCCTGGCTCCCTTGGCCCCCCTCGGCGGAGGCTGGCATTTTCTTCATGTCCATACCATCCATGTCCTGGGCATGCACACTGGTGGCAAAAGCGGTGACCAGGCCTGCGATGACAATTAGCTTTTTCATTGGATTTCTCCTGAGAGGTTGGGGGTAGTTACAGCAAGTTCGCGGCGACGGATCAGCCAGTACGCCGCAGGGATTACAAAAAGGGAAAGCAAGGGGGCGGTGAGCATGCCGCCCACCATGGGAACCGCGATGCGGCTCATGACCTCGCTGCCGGTACCGCTGCTCCAGAGGATGGGCAGCAAGCCTGCAACGATGACCGCCACAGTCATTGCCTTGGGCCTGATGCGTTGCACCGCGCCCTCACGGATCGCGTCGAGCAGCGCTGTTCGTGTGGTTTCGCCTTTGGCTTGACGCTCAGCCCAAGCGTTATTCAGGTAGATGAGCATGATCACTCCGAACTCCGCCGCTACGCCGGCCAGGGCAATGAAACCAACGCCTGTGGCCACCGACAGGTTGTAGCCCAGCAGGTACAGCAGCCAAACGCCTCCGGTCAGCGCGAACGGTAGTGTGCCCATGATGAGCAACGCCTCACCGAGGCGCCCAAAGGTCAGGTAGAGCAGCACGAAGATGATGGCCAGCGTCGCCGGCACCACCCAGGCCAGACGGGCATTCGCCCGCTCCAGGTATTCGAACTGGCCGGAGTAGCTCAAGCTCATGCCTGGATCGAGCTTCACCTCGCTGTTGATCGCCTGACGAAGGTCTGCCACAACAGACGATAGATCCCGGCCGCGCACATCGATGTACACCCAACCCGAGGGGCGAGCATTCTCGCTCTTAAGCATGGGCGGGCCATCAGCGATACGTATGCGGGCCACGCTGCCGAGCGTCAGCTGACCGCCCTGCGAGGTGTAGATCGGCAGCTGACGCAACGCCTCCACGGAATCACGCCATTCGCGTGGATAGCGCACGCTGATGGGATAGCGGGCCAAGCCTTCAACCGTTTCTCCAATGGTTTCGCCACCAATGGCGCCAGCCACGAGGGCCTGTACGTCGGTGATGTTCAGACCGTAACGGGCAGCGGCATGGCGATCGATATCCAGATCAATGTAGCGGCCACCAGTCAAACGCTCCGCCAGCGCCGAAGTCACTCCAGGAACCTTTTTCGCTGCCCGCTCCACAGCGAGGGTAGCCCGGTCTATCTGGTCTAGGTCGCTGCCGGCCACCTTGACGCCTATTGGGCTCTTGATACCGGTGGCCAGCATATCGATGCGGTTGCGGATGGGCGGGATCCAGATGTTGGTCAGCCCAGGCACACGCACAGTGCGATCAAGCTCCTCGATGAGCTTCTCCGTGGTCATTCCTGGACGCCACTCACTCTTGGGCTTGAGCCGAACGATGGTCTCGAACATCTCCAGCGGTGCCGGGTCGGTAGCGGACTCGGCGCGGCCGGCTTTACCAAAGACACTGGCCACCTCGGGAACAGTTCGAATCAGACGATCCGTTCGCTGCAACAGCTCTGAAGCTTTCTGCGCCGAGAGTCCAGGCAAGGCTGAAGGCATGTAAAGCAGATCACCTTCATCGAGCGGAGGAAGGAACTCGCCCCCAAGATGATTCAAGGGCCACAGACTGCTGAGCAGGATGAGCAATGCTCCAGCGAGGGTAACCAGAGGCCGGCGCAGGACGACCTCTAATGCCGGACGGTACAGCCGGATGAGGCCCCGGTTGAGCGGGTTGCGCTGTTCCGCAGGCAGTGGCCCTCTGATCCAGTACCCCATCAGCACCGGAATCAGGGTCACCGATAGCGCAGCCGCCGCTGCCATTGCGTAGGTCTTGGTAAAGGCCAGGGGTGCGAAGAGACGCCCTTCCTGGGCTTGCAGCGTGAACACCGGGATGAACGATAGCGTGATGATCATCAGGCTGAAGAATAGTGCCGGTCCTACCTCGACGGCCGCCTCTGTCATTACCCTCCAATGCGCTTCGCCTCGCAAGGGTTGACCAGGATGCCGGGCATGCCAAGCCTCAACACGTTTGTGGGCGTTCTCGATCATGACCACGGCAGCGTCCACCATTGCACCGATGGCAATAGCGATTCCGCCAAGGGACATGATGTTGGCATTGATACCCTGATGACGCATGACAATCAGCGCAATCAAGATTCCCACGGGAAGCGACACGATAGCCACCAACGACGAGCGCAGGTGCCAGAGAAACGCTGCGCATACCAACGCCACTACTACGAATTCCTCGATCAGCTTGTGACTGAGGTTCTCCACGGCACGGTCGATCAACTGGCTGCGGTCGTAGACGGTGACAAGCTCCACCCCGGCTGGCAGGCCTTTCTTCAGGGTTTCTAGCTTGGCCTTGACGTGCCCGATGGCCTCACGAGCATTCTTCCCGCTGCGCAGGATCACCACCCCTCCTACGGCTTCGCCGAGGCCGTCCAGTTCGCCTATGCCTCTGCGGGCTTCCGGACCTATCTGCACCGTAGCGACGTCGCCTAATGTCACCGGCACGCCCTTGGTAGCCAGTCGCAGCGGTATCGCTCTGAAATCATCCAGCGATCGCAGGTAGCCGGCCGCACGTACCATGAACTCCGCTTCGCCCTGCTCCAGTACACCGCCACCGGTCTCCTGGTTGGCCTTGCCTATAGCCTCAACCACCTCAGCCTGGGTGATACCGAGGCTGGCCATGCGCAGCGGATCGAGGACGACTTGGTACTGCTTGACCATACCGCCGATGGTGGCTACCTCAGCGACATCCGGCAGGGTCTTGAGCTCATAGCGCAGGAACCAGTCCTGCAGGCTGCGCAGTTGCGACAGGTCATGGCCGCCGTTGCGATCGACCAACGCATACTGATAAATCCAGCCCACTCCGGTGGCATCCGGGCCCAGTACCGGCTTGGCTGCCTCAGGTAATCGCGATTGCGCCTGGCTCAGGTACTCAAGCACCCGTGAGCGCGCCCAATACAGATCGGTGCCGTCCTCGAACAGCACGTAGACGAAGCTGTCACCGAAGGCGGAGAAACCGCGTACCGTTTTGGCCCCCGGAACCGAGAGCATGGTTGTGGTCAGCGGATAGGTCACCTGATTCTCAACGATTTGGGGAGCCTGGCCTGGGTAGGACGTGCGGATGATCACCTGCACGTCCGACAGGTCGGGCAAGGCGTCGATTGGCAGGCTACGCACCGAGACGAAGCCCCATGCCACCAGAAACAGCGTGGCGAGGAGCACCAGCACACGGTTGCCTACCGACCAGCGGATCAGTTTGGCAATCATGGTTGGCCCTCCACCACGTTGATCTGCTCAACTACCATGCCCTCGTCGCGTTCGCGTATGCCAAAGCGAATCTGCGCACCGACCTTGAGGCCATCAAGGAGAGACTGATCAACCACAGGAAAGGTCATGGTCATCCCTGGCATGCCCAGGGTGATGAAAGGACCGTGGGCAACGGTGAGCTGGGTGCCGTCTATCTGCACGACACGGCCATCCGCTTCATGCAGGGCTGGCCCCGCATTAGGCTGACTATCCTGCGCCGTCGCCGCCTCGATGCCTTTCAAATTAGCGTCGGAGTCCAACAGGAATTGCCCGGACGCGACGATGCGCTGTCCTGGCTGAAGGCCCTGCAACACCGCAACTTTCCCTCTGCTCTCCTGGCCCAACACGACTTCCACCGGCCGGAAGCGACCACCGTCTTCAGCCAGCATCAACAGGTCTCGCTTGCCGGTGCGGATGACCGCCTCGGCAGGCACCAAGAGGCTTTGCTCGGAAGACTCGCCGGGATGGAGAGCCACTTGAGCGGTCATCCCAGGACGAAGCCGTCCATCCGGGTTGGGCAACTCGATACGCAGGCGCAACGTGCGGCTCTGCAAATCGGCATCGGCGAGCAACGCGGTCAACTTGCCCGGTATGGGATCGCCTGGGAACGCTGGCAATTGCGCCCGCACAGGCTGGCCTTCGCGAAGACCTTGAGCCTGGGCTTCCGGCACAGCCGCTTCCAGCCAGACGTTGGCCACTCCATTGATCCTCGCCAAGGTAGCCCCCGGCGTCAACGTCATTCCGGGTCGCAAATCGAGAACCTGGATGACTCCGGCCGTGGGTGCGGAGAGTGTGACCGAGAGCTGCACCTTCCCAGTGCTCGCGACCCGGTTGATCAGGTCGGCCGGCATGCCGGCGAGCACAAGCCGCTGTCGTGCCGCCGCCGTCAGCTGCGTGTCGCCGGAATGCCGCAGCGCCAGGTATTCCTCCTGCAAACCAGCCCACTCCGGGGTTAGCACATCGGCTAGAGGAGCCCCTTTGGCAACGATGTCGCCCGTCGCTCGACCATAGACGCGCTCGACGTAGCCGCCAGTCCGGGCCTGCAATACGCTGAAGTCGCGTTCGTCGAACGTTAGAACGCCGCTCACACTCAGGGTCCGTTCTAGCCGGCCAGCCGTCACCGTCGCCAATCGAATCCCAAGGTTTTGCTGGAGCCCAGCCGAGACCTGAACCGCAGGCTGCTCCTCGCCAGCCGTGTCATCCGAATACTTGGGCACGAGCGGCATGTCCATGAACGGCGATTTTCCGGGCGCCGGGAAGTGCTGCTGGGGATACATCGGGTCATACCAGTACAGCGCTTTTTTTTCCTCACCTACTGGCTGGGATGAGGAATACGCACCTCTTCCACCTAGCCAGAAGCCCGCGCCTATCCCAATAGCAAGGGCAGCAGCCACGAGCAAACCAATCGACCTATTCCTCATGCCCGCACCTCTCCATAAACGAAATGCAGACGCGCTGCTGTTGCCGCCAACTGTCCTTGCAGGTCCACATCCTGTAGCAGCGCTTCCACACGCTGCCGGCGTGCCGACAGCACTTCACTCAACGGCGAATTACCGGCGCGGTAGTCCGCCAGAGCGAGGCGTACCCGGTCCTCGGCCAGGGGCAAAAGTGTTTCGCGACTGCGCCGTACAGCCCGTTGCAAGCGTTGGTACTCGGCAAGGTCTGTTTCAAGCTGAGCTTGATGCTCGCGCAGGGCAGCGTCCTGCTCATTTTCCAATTGGCGAACTTGTGCGCGTCGTGCCGCAATCATTGGGTCTTGCCGGGAGCTGGTGAACAACGGCAACTGGAAGCTGACTTGCAGGCTGACCATGTTGCTGAAGTCCGGACCACGGCGCTGATAATCCACCCCCCAGGACCAATCCGATTTCTTTTCCGCCTGAGCCTGGTGTACCTGGGCTTGAGCCTCGCGTGTCATGGCGTTGTAGGTATTGAGCTCCGGATGGGCATGGACGGAGTGCAAGTATTCAGCTGCATCTACAGGCCAGACAGGGAACGTCGGCGCGCCCACTTCGGCGTCCTGCCCAATCCAGCGCTTCAGCGCGGCTCGCGCCTGAGCTGACTGACTCAACAGAACGTCTTTCTGCTCGTCCAACTGTGCCAATTCCTGTTTGGGAGCCAACGTATCGGCCGTTGAGCCTGCGCCTCCGGCCAGGCTGGCCCGCACCGTGGAAGCCAGCAGCTGGTTTTCTTTGTAGAAGGCGTCGAACTGTTCAAGCTTTCGCTGCACGGTGTATGCAGCCACCCAAGCCTGTGCGGTTGCCGCCCGAACTTTCAGCCGTTCGAACAGCGCCTCGGCATCGGCTCGCTCGACCGTGGCCTGCGCTGTCTCTATGCGAGCTTTGCGTTTGTCCCGGTTCGGTACTTCTTGGGACAGGCCAACCACCTGCATGGTCATGAAGTCTCTGTTCATGCTCCAGCGGTCGGTGCCTTCAATCGGCAGGTTCTGTACCCCGAGATTCAGGCGCGGATCGGGTAGTTCGCCCGCTGGAATGACTGCGCTGCGCGCAGCTGATGCCTGCTCCTGGCGGGCCTGTAGAGAGGGAGCGTTGCGTTCAGCCAGTTGCAGCGCCTCATCCAGCGACAGCGTTGCAGCCTGTGCCGAGACAGCCGGCAGCAGTATGAACAGGACGGCCGTGGTTATCCGTCCCTGAAAACGTTGGGGAGTCATGAAAATGATTCCTCGAAAGATCAGCGCCCAGGCGCGTGCCATCGCCCCGCTGCTAGGCGGAACGACGGTGTGAAATTAAGAGGGAATCAGACGCGGGGAGGCCGCCATGGATCGGGGGGAGAGCCTGTCGCTATGCCTACCGCGTAGGTATCGGCAGGTCGTGGCTTGGCAAAGGTCAGCCCAGGCGTCAGGAAGCTGAGCTGCACTGTGCTAGCAGTCCTGCACTCCTGGCCGACCTTGCAGGATTTGGCGTGATCGCCGGCCTTGCCCAGGTCTTGGTCCTGGCAGCAGTCATGATCCATACCCGCCATCATTTCCATGCCCATGGTCTGCATTGGGCAAGGTTCAGTCGCCGAATCGATGCCCGCCATCCCGTTAAGCGGAAGCGCCACGATAAGCATCAGGATGGTGAGCAGTCGAATGAACCGATTCATGATGGGCGAGTATAGATTACCGGGATGAGTTCAGCATTAAGGGGTTGGGGCTGCACTAACCCACCGCTTAGAGGCTGGGAGACTGATGAAGAAGGTTGTGACACCCTCCGCTGAAGTACACCAGATTCGTCCGCTATGAGCCTCGATGATAGAGCGGGTTATCGACAGACCCAGGCCTGCATTGCTTGGGCCGCCTTCGCGCCTGGCTGGATCGGCTCGATAGAATCGGTCGAAGATCTTGCCAATGTGCTGGGAATCGATGATTACCCCGCTGTTACGCACGGAAAGCGTCACGCTTTCAGGCGTCTGCTCGATTCGCACTGATATCTCGTTACCTTCCGGGGTGTAGCGCAACGCGTTGGATAGAAGGTTGGAAAGCGCTCGGTCAATCATCAGGCGATCGCCACGAACCTTACCCTGCCCGTGTAGGGTCAGCTGGATGCCTTGATCCTCAGCCAGGAACTGGTAGTACTCGAACAGCTTGGAAACGAGGTCGGAGAGCTCCACATCAATCTGCTCAGGGACGATCAGACCGTTATCCGCCTTGGCGAGGAACAGCATGTCGTCGATCATGCGCGACATACGCTTGAGGTCTTCCAGGTTCGAATAGAGGTTCTCCTCATAGGCATCCAGGTCACGCTTCTTGGTGAGCACCACTTCAGTATGGGTCAGAAGGTTGCTGACTGGCGTTCTCAACTCGTGAGCGATATCGGCAGAGAAGTTGGACAACCGAACGAATGCATCCTCCAACCGTCCCAGCATCCCGTTGAAAGACAGGATGAGCTCCTGAAGCTCTAGCGGCACGGGCTCCAGGGGAATGCGCTCGCGGAGCGATCTTGCCGACATCCCGGTGGCCACTTTGGTGATTTGCCCAACAGGCCGAAGCCCACTCTTGGCCACGACCCAACCCAAGCCTGCGCTTACAATCGCGCTGATCACCAGGCCAATTCCGAACCACCATTGCAGGGTGACAAAGAAATGGGCGTGAGTGGTGACATCGAGCATCAGCACGGCCGTCACCGGTTCCGGCTCGCCTGCAATGGTCAGCTGGGCGGTAATGCCGCGAAAGTTCTGCGATTCATCCTGCCATTCCCAGACCGCACCCCGGTGCGCCTGCTCGAACCGCTGGGGAATTTGGGAGGCTTTGGGGTCTGAAAACAGGACCGTACCGTCAGCCTTGGTGATTTTCGCCGACAAATCCTGATGTGCGCCGAGCAATGCCCGCAGCTGCTGCTCCTGATCGTGGAGCCCGCCTCGCGCTGCTGAGATGGACAGGATATGACGCGTTGACTCCAGCTTTTCGGAAAGCGCCTGCTCATCCAGCATCCGGAAATGGTGCTGGCTGAGCCCGTAGAAAGCCACCCCGGCAACCACCAGGACAGCAGTCACTGCGAACATGAACATCAGGGTCAGTCGCTTGACGAGCGATGATTGCGGGCGCATCACTCGGGCACATCCATCATGTAGCCCATGCCTCGGGCGGTATGGATGAGCTTTGGCGCGAAGTCGTCATCTATTTTGGCCCGCAGTCGGCGAATCGCTACCTCAATCACGTTGGTGTCACTGTCGAAGTTCATGTCCCAGACCTGAGAAGCGATCAGCGACTTGGGGAGCACCTCGCCGCGTCGGCGCATGAGCAGCTCCAGCAGGGAAAACTCCTTTGCGGTAAGGTCGATCCGCTTGCCGTTTCGCGTAGCTCGACGCTTGAGCAGGTCTACCTCAAGGTCTGCCATCTTCATGGTGGTTTGAGCAGCACCACCGTTGCCTCTGCGCAACAACGTGCGAACCCGAGCCAGCAGCTCCGAGAACGCAAAGGGCTTCACCAGGTAGTCATCAGCGCCCAGTTCCAAACCTTTCACGCGGTCGTCTACGCCGTCTCGGGCCGTCAAGAAAAGAACCGGCACATCCTGACCCGCCGCACGGATCTTGCGCAGGACATCCCAGCCATCGAGCCCCGGCATCATCACGTCGAGTATCAGCAAGTCATACGCTTCGCTCTGTGCCTGTTGCAGGGCGTCAGTGCCTGTCATCACCCGGTCAACGGTGAAGCCAGCTTCTGTCAGACCTTGCTGGAGGTAGACACCGGTTTTTGGCTCATCTTCGGCTACGAGTAATTTCATCTGCTCTCATCCACGCGGGGTGCATCTCCAGTTTGCAGGAAAAAAGACGCCCAACCAGAAGCTGACGGAAAAGTAATGTCGAGATCAGTTTTCTGACAGCACCGCGAAGCTAACTTGACCCTGTACCTGACGCCATGAGGCGCAGAACCCACTGAGGATCTCCAGATGAACATGGTCAAAGCAATTGTGATGGTCGTTACCTTCGGCATGGCAGGCATCGCCCTGGCAGAGGGCGGCGCGGACCGGACCTTTGCGCGGATGGAAGCGGCTCGCCAAAGCTCCATGCAGGCATTCCAAGTTGCGCAGGAGAAGAAAGAGCAGGCGCCAGTTGCCGCCCAGTCCAGCAAGCATGCCGGCCACGAAAGCTGCTGATCCCAGCTTACAGAAATGTAATCACCCCGGAATCTGAACTATGGCAGTTTCAGACTACGGCCTCTCATCAGCCTCGCGCAGTGACGAAAGTCTACGAGACTGGTGAGAGCTCCAATGAACCCAAGGGCTGCCCCATCGAGCAGCCTGGATATCAGCGATCTACCTGACTGGACGCAACGGCATGCAAAGCAAAACCACGAGACGATCTTTCGTCAAAGGCCTGGCCGCTACCGGACTTCTGGGTGGGCTCGGCATGTGGCGCGCGCCGGTCTGGGCCGTGACCAGCCCTGGCCAACCGAACGTGCTGAGCGGCACGGACTTCGATCTGTATATCGGCGAACTCCCCGTCAATATCACGGGTGCAGCTCGCACGGCCATGGCCATCAACGGTTCGGTGCCAGGGCCGATCCTGCGATGGCGCGAAGGCGACACCGTGACACTGCGCGTACGCAACCGGCTGAAACAAGACACCTCCATTCACTGGCACGGCATCATCCTGCCCGCCAACATGGACGGTGTGCCGGGCTTGAGCTTCCACGGCATCGCTCCCGATGGCATGTACGAATACAAGTTCAAGGTCCACCAGAACGGCACCTACTGGTATCACAGCCACTCAGGCTTCCAGGAACAGTCCGGGGTCTATGGGGCGTTGGTGATCGATGCCAAGGATCCGGAGCCGTTTGTGTACGACCGTGATTACGTCGTCATGCTCAGCGATTGGACGGATGAAGACCCGGCGCGGGTGCTCTCCAAACTCAAGAAGCAATCTGACTACTACAACTTCCACAAGCGCACTGTTAGCGACTTCGTTGACGATGTGAGCGAGAAAGGCTGGTCGGCCGCTGTAGCGGATCGGAAGATGTGGGCTGAAATGAAGATGAGCCCCACCGACCTCGCTGACGTGAGCGGGTATACCTACACCTACCTCATGAACGGCCAGGCTCCGAACGGCAACTGGACGGGTATCTTCAAGCCCGGCGAGAAGATCCGCCTGCGCTTTATCAACGGCTCGGCCATGACCTATTTCGATGTCCGGATTCCTGGGCTCAAGATGACGGTTGTGGCTGCCGACGGCCAGTACGTCAAACCCGTATCGGTCGATGAGTTCCGGATCGCCGTTGCCGAAACCTACGATGTCATCGTCGAACCTGAAAACGAGCAGGCCTATACAATCTTCGCGCAATCCATGGACCGTACCGGGTACTCCCGAGGCACCCTGGCAGTTCGTGAAGGCTTGCAAGCGCCCGTGCCGGAGGTAGATCCACGCCCGATCATCGCCATGAGCGATATGGGCATGGACCACGGCAGCATGGGCGGAATGGATCACGGCGGCATGGCTGGCATGGACCAGGGGAACATGGCCGGGATGGATCACAGCAAGATGGCTGGGATGGACCATGGCAGCATGGCCGGCATGGACCACAGCAAGATGGCTGGAATGGACCATAGCAGCATGGCCGGCATGGACCACAGCAAGATGGCTGGAATGGACCATAGCAACATGGCCGGCATGGATCACAGCACGATGGCTGGGATGAGTCATGAGGGCATGGCCGGCATGAGCGGTGCAATGCAGAGCCATCCGGCTTCCGAGACAAACAACCCGTTGGTCGATATGCAGACCATGTCGCCGACCCCGAAGCTGAACGATCCGGGAATTGGCCTGCGCAACAACGGGCGCCGAGTGCTGACCTACGCCGATTTGCGGAGCACCTTCATCGATCCCGATGGTCGAGAGCCTGGACGCACAATCGAACTGCACCTTACCGGCCACATGGAGAAGTTCGCGTGGTCGTTCGACGGTATCAAATTCTCTGATGCTGAACCGCTGCGGTTGAAATATGGCGAGCGTCTTCGCATCACCTTGGTCAACGACACCATGATGACTCACCCCATCCATCTCCACGGTATGTGGAGTGATCTGGAGGACGAGAACGGCAACTTCATGGTTCGCAAGCACACCATCGACATGCCACCTGGCTCAAAACGAAGCTATCGCGTCACCGCAGATGCCTTGGGACGTTGGGCCTATCACTGTCACCTACTGTTCCACATGGAAATGGGCATGTTCCGAGAAGTCCGTGTGGACGAATGAGCTGGAGATTTGAGATGAGCAAACCAATGAAACGAAGCGCCTTTTTCCTCTCTGCTGCGATGGTCGGCATGTTGGCTGTTTATGCCCCGTCGTCGTGGTCCAGCGACAACCATGATCAGCATTCCCAGAAATCTACCGAGGCCGGTAAAGCCAAAGGTTCGCAGGACAAGCAGGGTCAGGGGATGAACCATGAAGGCATGGACCATGGGTCCATGGAAAGTATGGACCACGGCTCGATGAAGGGGATGGACCATGGCTCGATGGAAGGCATGGACCACGACAAAATGATGGAATCGCATGGCAGCGACAAAGCTAAGGCAGGGAAAGATGGTCAATAGCCTTGGGCGGCCTTCGCTGCTGGCCCTGACTGTTTCAATCGGCATGCTGGGCGTAACGCCCAGCTTCGCCGCTGAAGAAATGGATCACTCGGGCATGGATCATTCGAAAATGGGGCACGGTTCCATGCAAATGGATGCTGTTCCGTCCGAATCGATGCCGGCGATGGATCACAGCAAGATGGGGGTGAGCAAACAGCAGAAACAGCCTGCCCCTGTTGATCACAGCCAGATGGAGCATGCTCAAAGCCAGAGCAAATCCAGCCCGGTGGACCATAGCAAGATGGACCACAGCAAAATGGGCCATGGAAACATGAAGGGCATGGATCACGGTTCGATGAAGGGCATGGACCATTCCCAGATGAATCATGGTTCAGCGATTTCTCCGACCACAACGAGTCGCACGCCGATTCCAGTGCTCACTGATGCCGACCGCGAGGCAGCCTTTCCGCCTTTGGGTGGCCACCAGGTGCACGACAGCGGAATCAACAGCTTCTTCCTGTTGGACCAGCTCGAATACCAAGACGCCGATGAGGGCAGCACCCTGGCCTGGGACGCATCAGGCTGGGTAGGCGGCGACATCAATCGACTCTGGGTTCGCTCGGAAGGCGAGCGCACCAATGGGGTAACCGAAGACGCTGAGCTGCAACTGCTATACGGGCGCTCGGTCAGTCCTTGGTGGGACGTGGTCGCCGGAGTCCGTCAGGATTTCAAACCGGAATCACCGCAGACCTGGGCAGCCTTTGGTATTCAGGGCATGGCCTTGTATGACTTCGAGGCCGAAGCTACGGCGTTCATCGGCGAGAACGGCCAGACTGCTGCGCGTCTTGAAGGCGAATACGACATCCTGCTGACCAATCGCTTGATTTTGCAGCCCACGGCCGAGGCGAACTTCTATGGCAAGAACGATCCTGAGCGCGGTGTTGGATCGGGTCTGGCCAATACCGAAGTCGGGCTGCGTCTACGGTATGAAATCGTCCGCCAGTTTGCCCCGTACATAGGCGTTACCTGGAGCCGCTCCTACGGCAACACCGCTGACTTCATCCGAGACGAGGGTGGAGATGTTGATGAGGCACGCTTCGTTGCCGGTATCAGGATGTGGTTCTGAGAATTCCAACATGAAAAGAACAATTACAACGCTGCTTGTGGCCGGTGCTGTCGGAAGTGCTGCGGTATTGGGCACCGCGTATTTCGGCTTGGTGAATGTCGGCGCCGATGATCCTCACTTCCCGGCTGTCCATTCGTTTCTCGCCATGGCTCGCGACCGGTCGATTGAGGTTCGAGCGCGAGACATTGAAGTGCCTGACCTGAAGAACGCTGCGTTGATCAAGGCAGGCGCAGGCAACTACAACGCCATGTGCATTGGGTGCCACCTCGCCCCTGGCGTTGGAAAGACAGAACTTAGCCAAGCGCTATACCCGTCGCCACCTGACCTCACCAAGGTGGGTGTCGGAGGCGAACCGGCTGCCGCATTCTGGACGATCAAGCACGGCATCAAAGCCACCGGCATGCCCGCTTGGGGCAAGAGCATGGGTGATGAGTACATCTGGGGAATAGTCGCGTTCCTGGATCAACTTCCCGAAATGAATCCCGAGCAGTACAAGGCTTTGGTGGCCACGAGCGGTGGCCATCAGCACGGCGGCGGCGAAAGCGATATGCATAACCATGAGGGCCAGCACGGCGGGAGCGGGCATGCCGAGCATGGCGATCACGACGAAGCGGCAGACAACGATCATGCCCAGGCAGCTCACGACCATGGAGCTCCACCCGCAGGCGCCACCCAAGCGGCAGATCATCACGGTGACCACAATGCGGCCGAAGCCCATTCGGACGCCCACCCGAAATCGTCGACAAAGACGCATGTTCACAAAGACGGTAAGGAGCACACTCATGCCAACTAACCGGATACTCGTTCGTCTAGCCGCTATCGCTGGGCTGCTGGTGACCTCAGCGGCCTACGCTGCCGAGCCTTTGTCCATCGACGTTCACCGAGACGCGAACTGCGGTTGCTGCAAGAAATGGATCGCGCACTTGGAAGCCAATAGTTTCAAAGTGACCGACCATATTGAGACGGACATGAGCGCAGTGAAACAGAAGCTGGGCGTAGCGCCACGGTTAGCGTCCTGCCACACAGCCGTGATTGATGGAAAGTTTGTTGAAGGTCACGTGCCAGCTGAGCAGATTCGAGAACTCAAGGAGCGGAACGATCTGGTCGGGATCGCCGTGCCAGGAATGCCAGCTGGATCCCCAGGCATGGAGGTTGATGGCGTAAGCCATGCCTACCAAGTCATTGGGTTAACCAAAAGCGGCGCGGACCTAGTAGTCGCCAACTATCCAGCCAAATAACGCACCGACCAGAAGGACGGCAGTAGGCTGACTGCCGTCCCATGTATCCCCGCTAGAAAGCTTCATCAGCTCAACACGACGACACAGAGGGCCTGCAACGCGTAGCTAATCAGATTCGCGGCGCTCGCGGACTGGCTTGAGTACGATATCGCCGTTGATGAGCTCTATGGAGAGTCTGTCGCCCGTCGTGACCCCGAGCTCGCGCAGAATGTCGTCAGGTAATTCCACAATCACATCGCCGGAGCCGTCGCCGGGATCCAGGCACTTTACCGTGGTGCGCGCTGATTCAGTCATTGGGCTCTCCTGCCAGAGCTACCAGTCCCCATCATACTCCAGCAGCCATGCAAGCGGTGATTTGCTCAAGCAGCTTTGCAAATGCCATTTTGTTGGAGTGTTCAGTACGCCGGAAGCCCCTTGCGACTGAGCTAGATCCCATCGACGAACATCGAAAGGGGCCGCAACCCCAAACGGTGCGTAGCTCGTCCGCTTCAATCGGACGGCAAGTTCGTGCCGAAGCTGCGTTCAATCTTTCTGCGGTGCAGCCCGGTTAGGCAATCCCTAGCAGCAGCTATGCCTGAATTGCTCGCTCTTGGTGATGACGCTCAGTGGCAGCCGCACATGGATGAGGTTTGTCGGGACAGGGCGATATCATATGGCCAGTTTACGCTCTGGTCGCTACAGTATCAGCAGTACAATAAGGACGTGCCTGTATGAGAAGGAAAGCTCGCATACTAATCCTATGCAAAACATACCCGTCACCCAGCGCTGCCTATACAGAGACTTCGTGCGTTGCGGGGATGGACGAGGCAGGCAATCTGATCCGTCTTTACCCTGTACCGTTCCGCCTGGTCACTGATGATCAACGATTTTCAAAGTGGCAGTGGATCGAAGCCTCCATCGAAAAAAGCTCCAACGATCACCGACCTGAAAGCCATAAGATTGGCGTGGATACGATTCAGCCCCAAGACATTATTCCAACCTCGAAAGCGTGGATTCGAAGGAGGGAAATGCTTAGCAAGCTGCCCATCTACGACAGTTTTGAGGCTCTGGAGCAGGCTCGACAGAATTCCAATGTCACGCTCGGCTTGATCAAGCCTGAGCGAATTATTGGATTAGAGATCCGTAAAGCCGCGTCAGAAAGCTGGACTGATGAGGAGCTTGAAAAACTGGAGAGACTGCAGCGCCAGCCCGGTTTATTCGATCAGGACGATGTCAAAGCCAGCATCAAGCGCCTAGAGAAGGTGCCCTTCGATTTCTACTACAGCTATGAGTCAGTACTTGATGGTGAGGTAAAGATTTATAAGCACAAGATCGTAGACTGGGAGGCAAGCCAGCTGTACAGAAACATGCGCCGAGCTCATGGGCCTAACGGCTGGGAAGCGCCGTTTCGACAGAAGCTGGAGGTCGAGTTACCAGGAAAAGATCTTATGCTTCTAATGGGAACGATTCATCGATTTCCGCAACAGTGGCTTATCATCAGTCTCATCTATCCACCTAAGCAACCGCCCGAAGCAAATCAGCAAATTTCTCTATTTTGAGAGGCAGATGCCGCGTATCCAGGGATGAATCCAATTCACTCGCAGCCTCGGCGATAAGGCTGCGGTGACAAAAATTCGCGTCAGCTTCGTAGCAAACCATACAAATGCGCTGGCTTGAGGCATCAGCTGTCAGGTTCTCCAGAAGGTCCATCCGGGTACGGATGTAAGCCCTGAAGTCGCGCGCATAGACCCCCCAATCGCCATCGACCTTATAGCGGTTTCGAATCGGTTTTGGGCAACCCAAGGGAGGGGAATGCTCGTAGGCAATTCCTGCATCCGCCAAGCACTGGGCGAAAGCCTTCTTGGAGAAACCAGGCTTTCTGGACAGAGGGTACTCGCGAACGTCCAGAACCTTGTCGATCTGAGCTTGCTTAAGACGAGCGATGAAGGCGTCGATAGACAACCCTTCATAGCCTGCGGTGTAGATCGCCATGTGAAATCTCCCAGCGGCTTCCTGCGGCTGTTCTGCAAATAAATGAGAGACTATACCATTCTAGCCATGCTGTACCCCATGGGCATTGGATGGATGGCCATCTCCAAGAGGTAGCGACGAGCGGATGGTAGGGGCCAGAAATCATCTCGGTCCGCGTTAGGTGGAAGCGCCTTCGCCGAGAGGCTATTGAGGTTTAGGACTTCGAATAGAGCATCGCAGCAGCCAAACCAGTGCATTCCTCAAGAAGCGCCGCTATCACGGATCGGAGCTTACTCGCGTCATACACACCTGATTCAACATCCTCCTGAGTGGTTTCATAAAACGCCTTTGCGTAGCTATCTTTGAAATCGAGGGCGCCCTGATAAATACCTAACGACTCCTTGTAATTCGTCCAGGTCACCTGCGCTGGGGGTCGCCCCTTAAGATTGAGATCGAGATAGCACTCGATAGCGGCCGCGCAGCCGTTGATGTCAGCGTTGGCAACACCACACGGGCCTTTCGCCGGAAACTCGCGCAGCTCGTCCAAGTCAGGAAGAACCATAGCTTTCATGTTCACTGGGAATTGAAAGCGTTTGAGTAGATTTTTATAGGTATCCACTCCTTCGGCGTCGTTATCGAACAGGAAGACCACGCGATTGTGAACATCAATTTTGACCAGTCCCTCGGCGAACTTGGACAGATTACCTGTACCGGAAAATGGGTGACGCTCCTCGATGTCAATGAATCGAAAAAAATCCTCGATGTCCGGGCGGAGCAGCGCCAGACCCCGCTTCAGAATGTGGGTATCAGAAGTGCCTTCAGTCGCTATCAAATAGGTCTGGGTCCGACGTGCGTTCCCAATGAAATCCTCATTTTTAGCCCATCCTGCATCCACAAAATTGCCGTAATCCCAGACGACATCTTCACCTAGATTAGCGGGGTTTTCGGCAAGGATTCGCAGAGTTGCATATGGGCTCAGAAATCCTAACATTGAGCCGAAATGGCTGCGCTCGGAGTAGCCTCCGATGTCTCGATCAAACACTCCCGTCGGGAGTAGAGATGCCGCTGGATCAGCCGCAAAGCGGCCCCGGCCCTGTGCATGATCGGAATCGTAGCTGGCGACATAGTCGCTTTTTAGGTCTCGCAATGCGTACGCTTTGATGAAGTCGATAAATTGATCGAAAGTCAAACGGTCGGATCGACGCTCACCTGGCAGGTATTCCTCGAACTGGTCTCTGTCGAGCACGACCTGATTTTCGTATTCCGACCTCACCGCCGCCAATGTGTATCCGAGCAGCTCCAACCGTGACACCATCGAACCAAGTGTCCGGCAAAAACACAGCTCCATTTGCTCCAGACTTTCAGGGCTATGAGCGTAGTCGTAGTCGATGCCCTCGTGCCGACGGTACTGGCGGTCGGACTCTTGATAGAGCATCCCGTGATCCATGCCCATATAGCCAGTGTTGTATGTGAGATCGAGGCTACCCACAGACAGCGTAATTGGTGTGCTCATAAGATCTTTGTACCTGGAGTTAACTGTCTAACGCCAATGCATGACGCGAATCTGGACATGCTTGTACTGGCACGTGATAGCACATTTCAGCGGCGTCGGAGATGCATCCGAGCTCAGGTGCTCTATCCTGGTGTACCTGCCCCTCGCTAACTCAGGCGTGTAAACCTGTTTTTTTCACTGTAAACCACTCTGGTTAACAGTGAAAAAAATAGGTTTACACGCCAGCAATCATAGGGCCCGCGAACGGAATTCTTCGCCACACCATCACTTGGGTTTGGGGTCCTTGTCGTCCTCCATCAAGGCAAAGAAAGCTTTGGCCTGCTCTTCCTCGGAGAGCTCCTCAACCGGAGTCCGCCGCGGGCGCGCAGTCGGCTTCTGCAGAGCATTCGCTGAGGCATCAAGTTGCTTTTTTACAGATCGTTCCGACGCAGTGAGCGATGAGTCGAAAACCTTCTGGGTGACTCGGTCCTGCCGTTCAGCTCGCGCAAATTTCACTACGTTGGACGTGAACGCGGCTGGCAGGTCAAACGGACACCGCAGGTCTGGATGCTGTTTGGACACCCGACCACCCAGAGCCAATTTTTGAAGGTGTTCGACCTGTTTGGCACTGGACGTGTAAGCCGCTGAGCGGTAAGCATGGCCGATGTCTTGAAGGGAGGCCGCATGACGGCCTGCACTGCGGCACTCAATGTACGCCTGCTTCAACAACTCCACCGCCAGGCGCTTGATACCGAAGGTGCAACGGTAAATTTCCCTTGCCAATTCACCCTGATTACCGCGAATCGCGCCATTGCCCACGCGAACACATTCATCAATGAAAGCTTTCCAGTCGGAACTGCCAGGCTCATCGGGAAGCATGATTCTTGGGTCCGTCAGCAAGCGCTGCTGATCCTCATTGTTTCTCTCAAACAACTTGTGACCCAAGCTGTAATTGCACACGTAGACCATTGGCGGACCGATACCAGCCATGTTCAAGAGGATATCGGTAACCTTCGCTGCACCAAGCCCCTTTTGGATGTACTGCATTTCATCCAGGATGACTAACGATACCCCATCACGATTCGCCCTACGCCGGCATTCACTCAGCAGCTCAGCAACGGTCAGTCGCGACAGAGGCAACTCAACGAACTCTCGAAGAAGGGCCTTAGCATTGGTGGTACCTCGGGCGCTTGCATACCAATGCGACCGCAACGGTAGCTCACCCTGGAAGTGATCGCAGGACAGATCAACGGGGCCAGGCAGAACCTTGCGCAGCGCAGCAATGGTCTGGCTCTTCCCAACCCCTGCAAGCCCTGTAAAACACACCGGCACAGCATCGACTGCAGGTGCTTCATAGAGCCCTCGGGCGTACTCGCGCTCAGAAGAGAACAATGCTCGCGCATGCAGCGCTGCGCGCCCCACCATCTCCTGGATGAACTCAATCGTAAATGCGTTGGGAATGAACGATTCACGCAATGCTTGAGACAGCACCTCTGCCGCCAACCGAGGTTCAATTTCGTACAGACTTTCCAATGGCTCAGGTCGACGCGTGATGATCTGGCGGACCTGATCAGCCGTTTGGCAGCCGTCGAACCAACTCGCAATGGCCTCATTCATTTGGCTTTACCTCGGAATCGATCATAGTCATCTGTATCTCGCTGCGCAGATGCCGATTTAGGTGGTCGACCAATTCTTCTCACGCCACCTTTACACTCTTCACCGGTATCTTCTTTGAATCTATCATCGTGAAATTGATGAATTGCCGGCATCTCATTACGAAGCAAAGTTTGAGATTTTCGCCTTAAGGCATCTAGTGACTGAAGATCACGTAATGATATGTCCCGATCACCGTCAACGGTCCTTTGCGTCGTTACAAAGTCCAGTTCGAACAGTGTGCCTCCTACCTCAATCCATATATGCCGAACGCACATAGTCAGTACATATACATCAACTTCAATAACGCTGCTCCTAGCAACTCGATCAAATATCCCGGTATTGATCAAATCAACAGACCTATACTTGCGCCCGTACAGATAGACTGCGTCTTGACGTACAACGGCCGGGTGCACAGACAGGAAGCTCTTTATGGCAACCTCTTGCTGCATCCCGATTGCAGAATTACGGAAGCGGCTGTCCCAGTAATTCCAGATACCCAGCGGGGTGGGCTTTATTCCGCACCAATACATTTCGGTTTCCATGCGGCCACTTGCGTCAGACGACCGGTTGTCTTTCAGGACTTGGTGAATCTCCCTGCGGGCCATTTGGACAAAATTCAGTGTGCTATGAACATAGGTGGGTTGATCGAGGTCGGATTTTGCTCGCGGGTGCGATGACTCAACCGTAGCTTTAGACTGGCCAGAAAAAACTGGCGTATTTTCAAGTGTGCCTAGCCAGTGGATCTCAGGCTCCGTGTCCAGGGCTGCTGCAGGACCTCGATCAAACACCAGCCCACCTGCCAAGCCTTCGCAGGGCCACCAGTCCGGTTTGATGGTTACTCCGAAAAGCCCACAAAACCATACTTTGTCGACAGCCATGGAAAACAGACACATCCGATAAGCTTCTTTGGTTTCTTTACCTTCGGCAAATCCAATGCCAACCACCATTCCGGACAATCCACACACGGCACGAACGACGCAAAATCCGTCAACGGGGCTACCCTCTGTCAGGCCCGAAAGTTTTTCAACTATGTAGTAACCATCAAACTCGACCTGCTGATTTAGATTCGTCAAGCGTTCTGAGAAACTGCCCAAACTGCCGCTCTGGTCGCGGGTCTTTTGTTTACCTCTTACGCCAATAGATTTCTCTTTAGCGCTAACTTGTTGTTCGATGCAGTAACGCACTTGGTCAATAGTTGGAAATGGGTGCCCTTTACGATTGATGAAAAATGCTACTCCATTTCGTTCAACGGAAACGCAACCAAATTCCTCTGTAAGGATTTTTCGGTAAACTTGACTATATGTTTTGTCAGCGGAACGGAACCTAAGATACGCAGAAAGGATTCTTTCCCTCATGGCGCTATCGGCCCGGTAACCCCACTCTTTGCCATTGGGTGATGGCCGGCCCAGCCTGCGTAATTTCCCCGGCCCCTCCCTGTCCCACCTCCCGATGCGGTGCAGGGGAGGCATGAGAGCCCACTTGTTTTGTCCAAAAGTAATGTAAGTGTAGAACCACAACCTCAAGCGAGCTGCATTTTGCTGAGGCGACTGGCTTTTGGCATGAGCGTTAATTACAGCGTCCGGATCGTCACTGGCTAGAACCTCCTGGAGACGAACCATCAGGCCTGAGATAGCCAGAAAACGGCGGTTGACCTTTTGGTCGTAGGTTTCCTTAGCAGAAACCCGCTTCGTTTCACGATCTGAAATTGCGATCCCCTTAATCGGTTCCAGCCATGGCGGAAATTTGTCCGTCTCCCCTGACGCCAGCAGCGCACCCGCTTCGAGCGCTTCTTCGAACTCGAACCTTGTGAGGGTGATCAAGGTGGTGCGCACGTCTTTCGCTAGATCACTGAACTCCACCAAGCGCACCCGGTTGTGGACCGCATCACTGTTCAGGAAATGGTAATAGTGGCCTTTGACAAGGCTCCGATAACCTTCAGGCGCAAATAACCTAGCGCCCGTGATCACGGCTCAATCTCCAAGAAAAATTTGCCGTAGGCTGCCAGCAGATCACCACCGTCGGTATCGAGAGGATGGTCGATCAGAATCGGCTTGAAGAAATTTACTGGCAGCTTTCGGTCCCAGATGTCTTGGTAGACCTTCGCAATAAACTGGTCACGCTTACCCCATCGGGCTGCATACCGGTAAATGATGGGGTGGATCAAGGCCCCAGCATGCACAGCGCCCTCAATCTCAGCGCTAAACTCCCTGAGCAGCTCGGGGTCGTGGGTCAGCGGCAAGCCATGCATCGGAAATAGCAGATCGAGATTGCCCATGACGATCGGGTCCAGACGATCCAAAGACATTTGCACGGTCCTGATACCGCCGCTTGCGTAATGCAGTTGCTCTAGGGCTGTGCGTAGCTCAGCATGATCACGGTCCTTTTTTTGCTGATTAGGGGTCTTGGCTGCTGAGTAGCGCCTCTCGCTGAAGGCATGAGCTTGATCCTTCACCGTCCAATTGACCGCGTAGGGTTTCCCATCTGAACCCATCAAATACAGTAAAAGGTCCCCCTGATAGGGAAAGGGCATTCTCTGTCGGCTACCAGCTTTAGTGGTAATCACCACCTGGTGATGCTTGAAGCCAATTTGCTTGGCAATTTCCATCGTCCCAGTGACAGGATGAGAAAAATGTCCTTTGGTGAGTGGATGCCCGTGCAATGGATGCGGGGCGTGATATGGCCACAGCATCTTCTGCTCGTGAATATCGAGCAGCTGAGGATGGAAGAGCGCGAGCTGTGCGAACACCGCTTCTGGGGTGGACAGCGAGTGAATCGCACGGCCGAGCTTCCGGCTATTCATTCTGCTGATACGAGAGCCCTTAGGGGCTTCTCGTGGAACCGCTAAAATCGAAGGCGTGTAGATATCGCCCCACGCGAAGTGAGCTTGTCGGCTCCTGATGAGGGCAAATCTCTCCTGCAAAGTCATCAATACAGTCCAATGTCTACGGACCTAGGATCGTCATCCAGCCTGGGGATAATTTGCTGGATGCCCCTATAGCCCTTGCCTCCCGGGCGTACCCAAGAGTGCGGGTTGTGGATAACGCTCACCTTCTTGTGGATGAACGAAGCCCTGCAGGACTTGACGTCCCGCATGTTCGGAATAGACAATGGAAAGGTCAGGTCGCTAAATTCTGACTTATCCACAGAGGCCCAAGGTCGCACTTGGGCCTTTGTCTATCTGAATTCTAGCGCTAATTAACTAGTCAGATTTCATTCAATACTTCCTTATTATTCATACGTGTTAAGAATCTAGGACATAGTTAGCAGCTATCTGCAATGGATTCGCTGGGTGTACACGTATCTGTGTGCACATTTTAAAGCGCTTCGCTTAGCAGGGTATGTTACCGCCGTGGTTAACAGGGTGACAACTGAAAAGTCATCCCTCTCTGGGTCGCGACTGGATTCAAAATTGTCCAGCTTGGGTCATTATCTAGATCAACCGTGCGCCTCACACCCATCGGATATATATCTTCACCCCCTTATCTCAACTGATAATTTAAGGGTTTAGCCCCAATCAAATAAAATGTTGAAAACGACAAGCGTTTGGTGAGGGAAATGGCTGATTCTGCAAATGCATCTGTCCCTGTCGTTCGATGGCTACCGGATGAGACCTTTTTCAGTATTTGTTGTCGTCAGCATCGTTTTATGTGCCACGTTACTAAGGCTAGCACCACTGCATGGCTATTTGGTGAGGGATCAAGTAGTGTGCAGCATGACTTTCCTAGCAGACTAAACTCTTTGCCCCAAAAAGCCAAAGAAGTATGGGGAAGCCCATTCAACATCATTACAGAACATACGATATTGCCGTTGTTTTTTCCTTTTCAATCCAAGGAAAGAATTGACGACGTCTTTCATACAGTTTCAAACAATTCTTTGGGCACCTTAAAATATCGCCTGGGTCTGGTGACCGGTCGCTTTGGCGCAGAGCACCCATTGAAAGCATGCCTCGAATGTTTAAGGGAAGACCGTATCAATCATGGGGTCGCCTACTGGCACCTGTCCCATCAGTATCCAGGCGTCACGTTATGCCCTAAGCACGGAACTCTCATCAGGATTTGCTCGGCCAACCGGCAGTGGTCGGACTCTGCGCACTGGGTATTACCTGCCGAGCACCTAATAGCGAGCGTTGCAGAGCAGCCCGTATGCCCGACAGTGGTACAAACCCTCAAGCGTTTAGGACACTCAGTGATTGAGTTAGCCAAGCTAGGCATTTCTGAGCAATTTCGTCCAGAAAATGTCACGGCTGCTTATAACGAAGCTATTCGTCGCCTCTCAGTCAATACAGAAGCATGCTTTGATGCCCAAGCAGACCTAGCTTCGTTCGCTTCACAACTGCAACCGTATCTTCCACTGGCCTCGCTTCCGACCACTCCAAAGAGAGCTGAAACTTTTATACAGAGTCTGACCCGTACACCGCGCGTTTACTCCCATCCGCTCAAACATCTGATTTTGATCACCTGTATATTCGGCGAGTTTGCGCCGTTTTTATGTGCGTTAAAAAGATTTCAGTCTCCAGGGGATCAGGAAACCCCAGTACAGTCTCCAGACCACGGAAGACGAGCAGTAGGCGATAAAGCAGCACACCGATTTAAAGGTCAGGAAATCAGGGATAGAGTCTTCAAAAAACTGAAGCCTAAAAAGCTGAAACCCGAGCTTCGGGAACAAATCTTGGGTTGCTTGGGCAAAGGAGTGGAGAAACATTCCATAGCGGAACGATATGACGTTTCGGTTTCTACAATAAACAGGATCCTAAGTGCTGATCCTCTACTGATGGCTGCTTGGACAACTCAGCGCAGGGAGCTACTGCTACACAATCACCGTGCGGAGTGGGTTAGCGCCATCGGCATGAATCCAGACGCCAGTCCGAAAAGCCTGAGATCAATGCTCCCCAAGGTCTATCAATGGCTATACCGGAACGATAATGACTGGTTGATGGCTCAAACTAAGCGGATGCCAAGTGGTCGCGTAGGCAACAATCAAAAAATCGATTGGAGTGCTCGCGACAGGCAACTATGCGAATCAATTGAATTGAGCATTCAAAGACTGAAATACTCGGCCACGAATTTCCCTGTTCGAGCTAGTCATATTTTCGCGTTGGTGCCCACACTGCATCGGTGCCTAGAAAAAAGGAATCGCTACCCAGAAGCACGAAACCTACTAGAAATTGTTACCCAATCGACCAAGACTTAACATGCAAGTGCAGCAACGCTCAGTCAGCTATTCCCGACAAGTGGTCGCATACCTACCATTACCATAATTTCGCCATAGAGACTCAATAGGAATCAAATCTTTATCATACTCGTACAAATCAACAACAAATTCATCGAAAGTCTCATAGGCATAAACCACGATTTTCAAAATTTCTTCGGGGAAAAATTCCGTCTTTACAACAGGACTCTCAAATCTTTTTTCTTCCAAATTATTTGAAATCCGATCGAGATACTCAATCATGGCTGTCCGCTCAGATTTCATCCGCTTCGTCAGTTTCTTGAGGCTGCGCAACTTATCGGAGAGAATGGCCACTGCAGAATGGATTGAAATGGAGAATTCATAAGCGCATAGCGCTTCTACGAAGCGAGCATGTTTGAGAGCATCTTCATCCAAGTTCATTACGCTCTCTGCGTTACCGAGGTGTCGCCCAGAACACTTTCTCCACATCACATCGAGATTGTGGCCTTTTGATGAGAAAGGTTGATCGCAATATGGGCAAGTGGACAGCAGCACCACATTGTGTGTGGCACACACGCTCACATGATCAGGGAAATTTCGTCGCCAGTAGGAAAAGCCCAAATCCTGCACGTCCTGCCTGACGCATTCCGGGCAGTAGGCGTGCAAGTCGGAATTAGTAATCGCCATTCGGGGTTTGAGATACGCCGTTCGAGAATAACTGGCATCTCGGGTATCCCTGATAACAAACTGCAGGGGCAATTGAGTGTGTTCGTGCAGCAAGCGGTTGAAGCCATAGCATCCTTGCCAACCCATCGTTGAGGCGATCACCTTAACTGCTTGGTGAGTAATCTCCCCTTCAGAAAGCCATCGTAACCTGTCTACCCTCCAGTCCATAAAATTCACGAGCAAATTGCGGTCAACATATGAGCGCAAAGATTCATCAGGTTGGATACGCAACAGCATGGATGGGTTGGCCCCTCAGCGACTGATCCCGCGTCATCGTTCAAAGGTTGCGGTTGAGCAAACATTGCCAGAAATAAGGTGTAAAAAAGGCACCCAAAGGTGCCTTTTCGGAAGGTTCGAGGAGTAGTCGCAGCGATCCTTTAACTCCCAGCCTTGCGACCTTGGGTTCAGAATCCGACCGGCTATGCCCGTCGTCACTACTTCAGAGAAACCAGCATTCTCTGCTGCCGAAATTGCGGGGGGGCCTTGCTGGTACCCAGTCCCAACGGATGCGCAGTTGCAGTCCTCGACTACAAGCCTATACAGCGTGACACACCTGTCAATTAGATTCTGAGGCGTAATTCCAAGTCGGGACAACGGCGTGCATCACTGCACCCCGCCAACCCGGATTGGTCACGAACAGGGTTACCCGCGACAGCTTTATTTCCCTTGCGACAGGTTTAATTCCCTAAATCTAGGGGCTCCTGGATATGAGTCGCTGATATTACACGTACGCGTTATGTATCGTAAACGCACAGATGAGATGAATAAGCCAGCTCGCCGGCTCCCTGCAGCTGCGCCGATCGCCTTTCAGCGGGCAAAAAAAAACCTCAGCATGGCTGAGGCTTTTTGATGGTCGTGATTCTTCCTTGCTACCGAGGCACGAGCTTTACGGCGGCGAGAAGTATCCGGTCATAGCGCATGACCAATTGTTTGAGACGGCGGCTAGATACGTTGCCGTTGATCGCCTTGGCTACCATTCTCTCGTGACGTGCCTGGGCGCGACGCAGCCGCTGGCCTTGTTCTCCTCCCCACAATTTGAGAGGCATCTCCGGACCAGTAGGGGTCGAGTTGAGTGTTCCCATGTGCAATCTCCTGAGGCTTGCGTTGCATGACTCAGGGAGATGCGGAACGCAATTACATACGCCTCATTCGACTTTCATTCTGCCAGGAGTATAACGAGCCAGACGGCCAAGACCTGCGCGGATCCTCGGTGCCGATCGCGCCTACTTCGCCTTTGACTTCTTGGTGATCACAATTTTTGGCAAGCCGCGGACCGCGTCATCCCAGTGCGGATCACGGTCTGGATCGTTGACCACCTTGCTGATCCATACAGCTGTTTTCTTCCAGCGAATGGCAAGCATACGGCCGTTCCAGCCCCGCTTCTTGTAATGGTTTCTGAACTCGTCTGGCGTCAATGGACGATCTTGGAGTTGAACTTCGTTTTCCAAATTCTTGCACCCGAAATTGTGAAGGCCCGGCGGCATGCCGCCTGATTCAATCGATTATTGAAGCTGCTACATCATCCCAGTCACTAGGCGTTGCGGCTCCCGTAGCAAAAGCAAACCGCATGGCGACCGTGGGACTTCTATTCTTCATCAGGTAAGCCGCAGCACCAGCACACATGGCTTCATGGCCCGAGGCCTTGTAATTGCCGTCTTCATCCCATTCACCACCTTTTCGTGAGTGGACCGTCTTGTGGCACTGGAATGTACTCTGATCATCCTCCATCAGCCCTTCAATAATCCCGTCCAATCGCCCAGGCGCAAGCTCGATCGCTCCCTCCTTGAGAAATGGACAGTTCGCACATGGGCGCTTAAGCCGCAGGTGATGTGCGAATGGATCAGGCATGCAGAGTCCTCGAAAATTATGTATGGCAACAGTTGGTCATCCAGACCCCTTCCACCTTCGGCCCATCCACGCAGGGCTGAGGGAAGCTTCTTTTTTAAACTATAGGACAACTATAATCAACAATGAACTACCTGCCCACCATCTGCAAGGCACAAAAAACCCGGCCTCGTGGGCCGGGTGGATGAAACGTTATTGGTTCAGCAACCGAGTGCTTGGCAGTCGTCGCAAAGGCCAACCTGGAATACTTCAAGATCGGTGAAGCACCGGGGGCATTGCTCGACATCATGATCTGCCGCAGGCTTGCTGATTGCGTCGCCGAACTCGGCAACCAGTGCTGCATAGTGATCGCTGGTTGAGGCGTCACCGCGCAGCTCAAAATAGCGGTCCACGGTCTTCGAGTAGGCTTTGAACACTGGCTTTCCGTTGAACTGGCTGGCGCCCACTGAAACGGGTGCAATGTTGCGCAGCATGGCGATGGTCACGGGCATGGTTTGCATTGGGTTCTTCCTCAAGGAGTGGGTTGGCCGTATAGCTAGGAATGGCCAACAACACCTGATAAGCCACCCCAGACGGCAGCTCCCGCGGCCGAAGCTGCGGGTATCAGCAGCCGATCGCCGCAGGCTCTTTGAGTTGCCCCTCACTGACATTGCCCTCCTGAGCAGGAAGCGCAGGTGTAAAAAACCCCGAACTGCGTGAGCAGAACGGGGTGGTGCAGCGTTAGGGGATCAGGCCTGTCGGAAGGTACTACCAGTTCGAAGGCCACTGTATAGAATCGTCATCGTCGTAGGGGACAGGCTTCACCTTGAACCCAACAAGCAGAATCTCCAGCAGTTGCTCATCGTCCTGGGGCAAATCAAACCAACCTGCCTTGTAGAAGCGTCTCGCGAAGCTGTAGTCATCCCACAGACGCTCGATATCGTTCTCGCTGGCCATGTAGCCTGCATTCGCCAATGCCGCACGCATGCGGCGAACATCAGCACTGCGTGCCGACGGCGCCGGCGTGTATTGAAGGTATTCCATACTGCTCATCCGCCAATAATCACTTTTTTGCTCGCATTGAAAACGTCACGCAGCGCGTTTGTAGGCCTCGATTCGCTCGTCGGCTGCGGCCAGGTAGCCCTCGACCCTCGCACGCGCTTTGGCCATGTTTTCGACATCATCAGGTTTCGCACGCGAGCACGAAATGTTCGAGACCTCAGCCAAAACACGTTGGGTCATCTCTTTCCAATGGGAAACTTCACCGGCACTGCAGCAGGCATGGTAGTCATTGACCTTGCGGTGGAGACGGTCATAGGCACGACGGTACTCGGCGACAGGAACGGTTTTGTTGCTGCTCATGGGTGGCACTCCTCAGAAGGGTAATCTGGTTGAACTTGCCCATGGAGATGGCTCACGCACGCGTGTAACGGATGTGCCGGCGAGCGCCAGCGTCCTTGTTCTGCCATGTAACTCATCCCTGAGCACGATGTTCAATTCCTCAGGAGAGAAACCATGACAACACTCGTGAAAATAGCGACCTGCCTGACCCCGGAGCTTGCACGGACCATCGTCGAGATGGCGTGCATCGTGCGTATCTCCCAGACCGGAGAGGGAGTGGAGATTCGCGACACCAGACCCCTGCTCGATCGCTTGGAGTCCCCAATCGAAGGGCGTGGAGTCGTCCGAACCATTGGCTCCACGCACTTCATTGTGACCGAGGACCTGGCTCACCGGATCGACGCAAAACACCTAACAGGTGAGGCGACTGCAACTTCACCTGCAACCACTGCAGATGATGCCGATGCGCTGAAAACGCTCATTGCTGATCGGTTGGGGTCTCAAGGTTGGCTGATCGTCGACGACCTGAGTTTCAACTGCACCTCTGGTGTGGCCAAAAAGCAGTACCAAACAGCGGTCGGCATCAAAGAGGCAATCGCTTACCTACAAGGCGGGGATGACGGTGCCAGGCGCCTGATCGCTCAATACTACAGCGAGGGCAACAATGTGCTGAGCACAACGACTGCGCGCTTCACCCCAGACTGCTCGACAGAGGCAATTGAAGCGGGCACCAGCCGTTTTTCAGCCCAAGTTGACCACGTAGTAAGCGGCACCTATGCAGTGCGGCTGCTTCGCCCTCGCGACCAGGCCGCGGATGGTGAATAACGCCTTCAGGCTCACTTAGGCGAACGCTCCACCACACCCCGGGCTTGCCTGGGGTTTTTATTGCCCGAAGTTTCTTTTTGCATGTGCGCCATCACCGAGTACTTAGCCAACAACGCTTCGGGCGGACACACACCATGAACCATTATCTGCAACTGATCAAAGACGACGTCCTGTCTATACAAGGACAGAAAGACTACTGCTTGCAGGTCCTAAACGCCGGCGGCCTAGAAAGCTGGCAGTCGAAGGAATACAGCGATCTGGTTGAGCACTACGACCAGAAGCTCAAAGAGCTGAATGGACGATTGCTCGCCGCCGGCTGATCACCAGCCGTCCACCTCAGTCCTCCAAACCCAACCAGGAACATCATGATCAACGCAATCGAAGCACAAGCACAGAAGGTCCGAGACGCCTACGCAGCAATGGGCAGCGTCAACCCTGAATACGAGCGCGAGTTCGACATCCTCTCCGATATGCGTCGTGCGCAGATGGCACAAGAATTCCGCGCAGAGCGTGGCCTGCCTTCTACGGCCGCAACCCCGTATGACTGAACCTCAGAAATTTGAGGCTTGAGCATGCACACCGCCCCCGGCTTTGCTGGGGGCTTTTTTCATTCCATGGCAAGTGGCGGGATCTACCCAGAAGTAGAGCCACATCTTCCTGAACCGCTTTACGCGAGAGAGCTCGTCCTCCATCATGCCAGCGAGACAGTTCAACTATCTGGTACCAATCTTGAAATACGCTCAACTACTCGAATGCTGGCGCATGGAGGTTTCCAATAAGAAACAGCCATGTCGAAAAACAAGTCTGTTTTTCAATGTGGTCAAGCGTGCCCGTAAGTACAATGTACTGCGTTTTCTCTTCCTGTTCCGACTGGCTCAATATCTCCACTCCAAGGGTGGCTTCCCCAGGGCCTATGCCCGGGCGATGGGCCAGCGCCTTAATCGAAAATATTCAGTAGATATAGGTTTGGACGCGCAGATTGGTCCTGGTTTTAAGATTGCCCATCTCCCAGGCGTGGTAATCAGCGGGTATGCCCAGATCGGAAAAAACTTCTTGATCCGCCAGAACACTACTATCGGAATCAAAACACTTGGTAGAGAAAGCTATTCTCTTATAATTGGCGACGACGTTTGCTTGGGGGCTAACAGCTGCATTATTTCTGACAGCTTGAAGATTGGGAACAATGTAACGATTGGCGCTATGAGCTTAGTAACCAAAGACATTCCAGACGGCACCACGTTCTACAACAAACGCGTTTCGACATTCTAATTTAAACCCAGATTGAGTCGTGAGATGAAAATTGGCTTGCAGATTAAGCAGGGGCGGACATGACCGATCAAATTGACCATGAGCTATTTTACGAGCTTCAGATTGCAGCAAACCGACAGACCCTGTGGATTCACTATAGCGGTGACGGGTCCACGGTTGCTCGGTTTAGTCCACGCGGAGTCGACCTGCACAACACTGTTTCGGAGCAAATGGCCGGAGCCCAGGAATGCCGTCTCTGCACGCATGGAAGCCCTTCAAAATTCGAATGGCAGATGTTCCGTGAGAAGGCGAAGGAGTGGTGGGGCGTCGATGTCCCTGATGACGCAATCGACACGAGCTTCCTGCTGCCTGGCTAAGGAGCACTAGTGGCGCCCCGATCGCCAGGCAGCGCCATCAGCTCGCTTTGCGCGTCTCGTCCAGCGGTGAGCCTTCAATCTCGTCATCGCGCTTGTCAGCTTCTTCCACACAGGCGCGTAGCAGCTCGATTTCAAGCAGATCATGTTCTGTTTTGGTGATCACATGGAAATCGCGCAGCAGCATTAGACGCCCCATGTGATAGGCCCGGGTTCGCTCCAAATCCGGGTGCTCACGATAGCTGCCAAGGTTCGCCTTATCATGCTCTAAGGCATCCAGCACGAACTGTTTCAGGGCTTGAGGATCGATCATGTTCATGGGATGTGTACCTCTCGAAATCGCAACAGGGAGAGCGTATTTCGTGGGCGCCTTGTCTGCCCCTTTCGGCGCCAGCTTGACGCGACTGCCGGCACTCGAAGATGGTGCAGGCCTGCCCAGTTCCGGGCAGCGGATTTTAAAGCCGTTCAACTGCCACGCGGTAAGTACCGGCAGCTCCTCGGCCCGTCCCGCCTGCAGATCACTGCAGCGGGGTCTCGTAGTATAGCGCGTAGCTCTAACATGGGCGCAGAGGAACAAGCGGGGCTCTACGGTCTCAGCCCACCAGCAGGCCGGGCTTAATGGGTTTGTTCGAGCTGAGCCATACCGAAAGTAGGCACATGTGCCTACCATCAAGGCAATAGGCACATGTGCCTACTTAGGTGTGTCTTCAGCTGTCAGCTTCGCGGCTTGCTGCTGCTTTCGACGCTCCATCAACTGCTGCATGTACACGATCCCATCCTCCAAGGCTTTAACCGCCCAGGACGGGCAAGGCCGGGATGATTTCTTAGTCGGATCGTTGAGCCACGATCGAACAGTACGAATTGAGCAGGGCCGTTTGGTGACGGCGTTGATGAGAATCGCACTCTCACCTTGCTTCACATTGAAAGTTTTCAGCAGCCCCAGATACGCTTGCCGGTTTGCTTCCCGCTGTTCTTCGTCCATCACCCCTCCAAACATCTGAAAATAGGCACATGTGCCTACCCGCATTCTAGGCACATGTGCCTATTCAGGACACCAAAAAATAGCGCACTGAGCTCATGCCTGGACAGTGCTGCCGAGACGTTCTAGCTCAGGGGCCGCCTCCATCACCTCAACTTCCAGCGAGGTGAACTCTGCAGCAAGGGCCCTGGTAACGACCTCAAGCTCGATTTCAGTGATCCCCAAGGGACCTGGCCAGATCTGAACCGTAGCCGGTTCGCGCCAGGCCATGAAGCGGCCATTGTTACGTGAGTCACGCCACGCAACGGCGTGGAGGACATCTTGGAACTCTTCCAAATCAGCCAAGAACCGGGTATCCGAGGAGAACGCCCCGGTGAAACACTCTCCTCCGCCTGTGACGATACTGTTCAGTTTCATCTCAAGCGTGAGTCGCTCCTGGGAGGATGACTTCTTGAGCACCCAAGCAACCAGCAGAGTCATCAACAGGCTGCAGACAATTAACCAGACAGTCGACTTCAGGCTTTCCTGTGGAATCCACCCGAGGTATTGCAGCTGCAACTGCAAGCCGCCCCAAAGCATCGGAATAACAGGGAAAAAGAGGAGCAGTTTCAGTGGGTCTCGCACCGGGTTGTTCCTCAAGAGGCAAGCGCATGAACGACCAGGTACACGATCAACATCGCCCAAAGCGCATTCGCCAACACTCGAATGATCAAAGCGGAAACCGTCTCCGTCTTGATCGCGTAGAAACCGGCGAAACCGAAGCCGACTGCCCCACCTAAGGTCGACGCCCAGGTCGGCAGCCAAGCCGGGGTGGAATTCACGACCTGCAACAGCACAGGTCCCAACAACATCAGAATCGCCCCAATGAAAGGGCGAATCCAAGGCCCGTTGCGATCCATGTAAGTATCGCGAGGCATTGCTTGCTGTTTGTTCATCTGGATCTCTCGCTTGGGATATGAGGGCTTGAAAATGCGTTGTCAGGCGACGACTACCTGTATCTGATCGGTTATGTCGCGATGACACTGCACACAGAAGCGGCGATCGCCGCCTCGAACTCGCACCATGTTGCTGGCGTCGAAGGCGTCCCCGTTGGCCTCGAAGATCTGCGTGTACTTGCAAATCCTCTTCTCGTACCAGCCGCTGAGGCTGTTGCACTTTCGACAAGGGGTAACTTGTTGAAGGGTTCCGTCCATGCTCGTGAGCACCCTTGGGGGTCTTGGGAATCGAATCGGAAATATAATACATAACACGTACGCATAACACTACAACTGACCCATTATTCAAGGTGCTTCTGGGCTTAGGCGGCCGGCGGGACGGTCTGATCAGCGGGGCTGTTTTGTAGACGGTTCGTATCCCAGTCGTCGCGTAAGTTGGACCAGGCCTACAATCTGCTGCCGCATGGATTCCCCATGGGACTCCAGTTCTTCTACCTTGCGTTCCAGTTCCCAGGCTCTGCGGTATAGCCGCTGGTTGATAGCGATCACCCGCTGCAAAGCCGAACGCTCGCGGTCGCCGATATCCCCCGAGTCGGCCCCTTTCGCGGCCTGGGCGAGAATGTCGGCGGGCACCTCTGGCAACGGCTCGTCATCCCAAAACATATTGCCACCTATACTGTATATGCGAACAGTATGCGATGGCTTTGAGCTCAAGCCAATCCCCCGATCTGGAGCGATAGCGTGCGGAATGGGGAGTTGAGCGTTGGAGGGGTGGTAGAGCTGATCGTCGCCCCCTGGCCGGCGCGATCATTGAGGTGCGGGGTGAGATGCTTGGTTAGAGTTAGAAACAGACCAGCGGTAGCAGCGGATCCACGGAGTATTCACTCCTCACTCATCTGCCGCCCGGGCAGCCAGGATCGCATCCTGGACCGCATCGTCATCGTCAAAGAACCCTTCATCAGCTAATCCCAGGTGCTCATCGAGCAAGACGCATATGCTCAATGCTGCATCCGCCGGATCCCCTTTGCTGCGAACAAGCGCCTCGATCTGCTTCCGCAGAAGGCGTACTTCTTCAACTTGGCCAAGGCCAGGTTCGGCGACAGGGTCAGGCAATGCAAAGGCTAGTTGACCGTCAGTACCTGGATCAATCATCACGGTGTTTCCCGCCAGGGTTCGAAACTCCATCGACATGCTAATTCTCCATAGGTGTGTTAGCGGCCGGGTTCTGCCCATCAGACGCTTGATTTGAGGTCGTTGAGCCAAGAATGGTCTTTGCAGAAGAAGTGCTCATCGAGAGGATCAGTATCAGGCCAGCGCCTGGAGCAACCTGGCCGCCGGCAACGCACCGCAACATGGATACGATCGGCGGGTTCTGCATTCACCAGATCCAAAGCCATTCCACAGGTAGGTTTCCCATTTTCACCGAGGACGTGCGCCATGATAGCGAAGCGGCCTTGTGAGAGCTGCGCAGGCCGCAAAGCGCGGAATGCCGCTTGCGGTTGCCGCGATGACACTGGTGGAGTGGTCATGATGGTGTAGCCCTCGATATTCCGTCGACATTACAGGGGGAATGTACTGATTGAAGACCCAACACGAAGCCCAGGAAGTCCTCGGGGGTCAACCACTCCAACTCGGCGAGTTCCTGCTCGATGTGAATGTGATGCCAAGCAATCCAGTGATCAATATCTTCCAGGTATTGGTACTCGCCAAGATTTCCGGTGTCCCCGTGCCAATGGCCACAGTCACACACCAGATTTTTGTATGCCTTCAGCTTTCCTGAGAACAGCTCTTGCCATTCGTTAACCACGGCTGTCCCAGCGCAGGCCGGGCACTGACCAGAGGAGGTCTCCGGGTTCAGGGGCGTGAAAAGATCAGCATCGCGCATCACACACTCGGAAACGAGGTGGAACTCCTTAGCGATAGGGCTCAGTTGCACATCCAAGGCTTCCAAGACCCTCCATTCAACGCAATTTGGGTCGTCACAGACGCCCACCACAAATCCGGTGCAGACATTGCAATCAGCAGGCCCGGAGACGATACGGGCAAGGCAGACCCCACTCTCTGCATTACTCAGATCGACTACGTCGCCGAAAGCTCTGCGCATGCTCATGGGTTGGTGATCATTCCGATGACAAAACGAACCGGTAAGGAGCCTCTTCAACAGGCCGTATCAGATTCTGCTTCGCCAGCTCTTCCAGTTTTCTGGCAGCTTGGTTGTAGCCCCAACCGGTCAAACGTTGAACCTTGCTGACACCGAACTCCCCCTCAAAGACCAGGGCATCTATCAGCTGCTTGTCAGTCTCGATAATCGGGCGCATCCCATTGTCTCCTCAATGTTGGGTTTCACTGAACAGGTAGTGAGGCACAGTGCGGGCAGAGGTGAATGACACGACCAGGCAGACCGCGCATGACCCACCCATTGGCCTTCGCCACCTCCCAGGAATGGATTCATAACACGTATAGATAATACTGGCCACCGGGTGGCAGATCAATATCATGAGGGAGGTTTGTGGGAGCCCGGTGTTTTGCATCAATTAAGACTGTCACAAAACAATTGAGATCATCACAGGACAATTAAGATTGTCACAATACCGAAAAGGCGTACGATAGAAGGCCGCGCTCAGCGTTCAGCGTGCACCTCGTTCTCAGGTTAAGAAATGATCAAACCGTCCCGCCGAGTCTCGTCACGGATCAGGCGGCGAACTTTAAGCAGCGCCAGGCCTGCAGCCAGTGGCAGTCGCACTGGCGCTGGCGCGAGAAGACCGGTGCGAGACCGCGAAATATATTCGACGGAAGAACCAGTAGTGCGTGGAATTATTGCCTTGTAGCTGTGACGATGTAAGTGTACTCATCACCATTTTTTTCGGTGGTTCTATATTCGCGCTTACCACCATTAGGGAGAATTTCAGTCGATTTATACACGTAGCCATCAGTGACAGGGTAATCAACGGTAAGACTACCAAATTTGTCAGTCTTCATTTCCTTCAAGCGTACGTAGTTGACGTCCATGGTCAGACGGATGTCTCCATCACTAGTGACAACTGGCGTAAAATAAGCAGTTGTGCCAAGCTCTAGACGGCCGAGTCGCGCTTTATTCGAACCAACTAATTCTCTGTAGTTCATGTACTGAACTTCTTTGAACGGACGCCGGGAACCGTTGTCAGTAATCGCGTAAGGCTTAGCTACAAGCTCACCATTGCGATAGAGCTCAGTGCGTATATTTACTGACTCTGCACATGCATTGAACGAGAAAGCAGCCAAAGCTGCGAAGATAATTACTTTCATGAGAACGATTGCACACCAAAATTAATCTAGTTTCCAGCTACCCTAGCTTGCGACCAAGGTAGATGGGAAAAACCGCCCGCTGTTTTACCCAAGGTGAGGAAGGTCACCAAGCAGATCTTTGAGCTCATGCCACGGATGCTGTGCCCTTTCTGTTTCGTTAGAGCACCCTTGCGCATGAGCGAAGGATTCGGCCGCCTGATCAACAGCTTGGCTGGAATTGCAATCCTGGCACCAGATGATCGAGTTCTCGATAGACCATTTATCGCCAAAAGCTTCGAGATCCTGGTCTAGCTGGCTGTATTTTTCGTTATCGCTCATATATACCTCACGTTGTGGGTGCGAAGCTCACGCCTTTCATCAGACCTGGCCTAGCTGTGGCCTAGCATGAAGTGTAACTGGCCTAGACGGATTTCTCACGACCAATCAAGGTGATAGCGACATGCCGGCGACGACATTCTCCTTTTCCGTGTCGATCCCGGCTACAGCCCAGGTGCCCCGTCAATGCAAATTTGCTCAATCACGGTGCTTCCTCAAAAAACCGCTTAAGCAGGCCGGAAGTATCTTCCAGCCGATTAGGGAAGACGGCGTCCATCGCGGCGCACCCATTTTGCAGATCGCACCGCCGCTTGGTACCGCCGAATCGAGCGTACGAGCAGGATAAGCGCAGCTGCAGCCACAAAAGCAGGCCAGAGCGAAGGCCACTCGTATCCGCGGAACGAACCAATTGTGGCGGCTTGCAAGTGGAACAAGTAGCCCTGCCAACCGAGCATGACTAATGCAATGACCAGCATAAACGAATGTTGCGTCGTACGACGGCATGGCGGTTTAGGATGATTATGATCCATGTTGTTCGTCACCCGTGCGGCTGGTCGAAGAGGCCGGCCAGCGGGCCCTTCTCTTGCATCTCCCGAAGTGCAACAAGCAACGGGGACAATGCTTCGTACTGTTCTGGAGTGATGCCCAGGCTCGCAGCCTCTTGAGCCTTGATAGCCTCGAACAGATCCAGCATGGTTGCCCCCTCGGGCAGAGCGGCGACAATGGCTAGGAGGTCTGCTCTCTTCTCAGTGCTAAACTTCTCATCCAGCATCCGCTCAAGCATCTGAACCAGGAACTCAGGTTCGCTGCGAGCGGCATCAACCGGATTGAAAGCATAGGGTTGCTGGCCGTCAAGTTTGATAGTCATGAACATTTGATCCACCAAAATCTATTTGGATTCGCCTTACTTAGCCAGCGTCACCAAGCAGAGAATAAAAATACCGCTAAAAGCAAAGGCCTTTGCAAGCCAAAGTGCTGCGCTGCCTTTACCCTCTTTACCGCTAACAAGGGCAAAAAAAGCACAGACGTAAATCACACCCATGACTAACCAAGCAGCTGGTTTGAATTCAAATACAGCAACACTTACGGCTGCAGCAATGAGGCCAACTACGAGAACGAAGAGTACAGGGAACGGCAATTTAAGCCTCCGCCTTCCCGGGTGAAATCCGTAATCCATGTCAAACTCCTTGTGAAGATTGGTTCGGCGATGAGGTGCGAGCTTTACGTGACACCTTCAACGTTGCAATAACGGCCGGCAGGGAAGCGAGGATGAAGGTTAGGACTGCCAGCACGTAACCAGCAAGTGAACCACCCCGAAAACTGTATGACTCTACTTGATACAGCAGACCGACCGATTTGGGCAGGACAACCCCTTCTGCTGGAGTGCTTGCCGTGTGCAGATGCCATTTGTCATCGAGACCACCCACAATCCGCCCTTCGGCCCGGCAGTGCCCATTGACTACTGGAGATCCTGCGAGGTGACAGATGGATGGATCAGTGATGAACGCGACTGCAGGGTCGATTGTTTGCAGAGCGAAGCCGATTCGGATCGCACACCAGAGCACCAGCATTACCCAAGCGATCGAGATCGCGAAGCTTTTCAAAAGTAATTCTCCTTTGCCAGGCTAATAAACACAGCTTGGTCTTTTCCTATTTGCAATTACCCGCCCGGGGCGATTCTGGTGGTGCAGGTCATCGGTGCAAATAACGGCATCGCGAATCAGTACCCGAACCACTTCATAATCTCACGTGACTTGTAAACAACGTGGTCCCCCAAGGCTGCGATCAACTCTGCCAAGTCAAGGCCGCGGATCTCGCACTCTCGGGCAACCTCGGCGCGGTACACCTCTGTTTCCTCGTCCATCGCCTCTTCGTACGTCAAAGTCATACTGATCATTCCTGGATCAGGCCCCAGAACGAGCCGCCTTGGCGGCCTCTACCGCTCTGCAGTGTTACCGATCAACCTGGTCATCAACTCGTCGCCTCTTCGATAACGTAGCAAGCTACGCCAGCTGTATCAGCAACGAAAGGCTAAGCTATAGCCGAATGGTGCCCGAGACGGAAAAAGGTTATCCTATAGGACAACCTTTAACAATGATAATTTGCCTATACGACAATGTGAGTGAGAAGGTAATTTCACTGCCCCCATACACTTCAGCTGGAGCAAATAGCTGCTGATGCCGGCGCCCTTCGTGCACCGCCTGGAGCAAGCGGTGGCGGCTGGCAACCTGATTTCACGCTTACGGAGACCGCTCCTGGTGTTCCAGTAGTTGCCTTGCATACCCGCATTCTTACCGCTCCACTGCTTGCAGTGCCTCGCTACGCTTGCCAATGTACTCTTCATCGGTCAGCAACCCTAGGTCAGCCATGAGCCTGGCATACCCGATGGCCACGCTCGACTCGCGCTTCGCCTCTTCAATGCTCGCCGCTGTGCGAGCCGCGTCCAGCACGCTGGCCAGGTAGGTGTGAGCAATGGCGATGGAGGCCTGGCTGATCAGCTGTTCGCCCCTTTCAACAGCTGGCCCCGGCACGGGCTCCGCGGTCATCAGGTGCATCGGCTCGCCCAAGGCGGAACGAACCAGGTGGCCAACTACGTTCCCGAGAAGGCGCTGGGCCTGCTCGTATTTCGCCTGCAAACCCTTCAGCTCATCCTGATAAGTGCTATCGACGGCTTGGGCGGCGTAGAACGCATGCTGCGCCTTTCGGTAGAAGTTCAACTCGTCCAGGACAATAGAGTCAAGCACTACGGTCAAAGGCGTGGTCAGCAGCGCCGGAGGCTCGGTACCGAGCAGAGTCGCATTTTTCATGAGGCAGGCTCCTTCCAGGGGGGATGCAGAAGTAAGATCGATGGGCTGTGCTTGAAAACAGAGGTTGCTTGCGGCTTACCGGACTCAGGCCCGTTCTTCCACTGCATGATTCAATCCTCTCGTAGCTCATCGCGCAAGCTTGGTCCTGATGTCATCGATCCCACGGTAAACTCACGCATATGCGCGCATGCGCCATCCGCTGCCTCGCAGCGATCAATTCACAAAACAGGGAGTGAGGCATGCTGACCTTCGAAGACCGGTACGACGCAGCTCGGAACAAGTTCTTTGCTGACAACCCCAATGCGATGAAAGAGATTGAGGCGGTTAACCCCCGGGTGATTGAGGCCGGTGGTATGACTGTGGAGGAGTATCGTAAAGCTCAGCGGATTCGGGTGTTCGCTGAAGCCGCGGAGAAGCGGGGAATCGACCTGGATGAGTTTGTGATAGGGCTGGTTGCCGAATCCCCTCAACAAGCTCAGGAATGGCGGCTTAAGCGCCACCGGCAAATGGCTGATGCGCTGGGTATCGACTGGCCAGAGTACAAAGCCCTTAATAAAATCCTCGAATAACCAATTCGAGTTGAAACCGTCCTGCCGGTGCTGTAAGTTTGCCCTCGATGCGCGGTGACCTCACGCTGCTGCTCGTAACAGCCGCTTCGTGATCTCGCCCTGCTGCTCCTTTCATAGCGTTACGGCTAAGGAAGTCAAAAGCCTCGGAACGCCCGGGGCTTTTTTGTGGGCGCCCCGAAAGCGTCTCCTCCCCTCTCACGATATGGTTTCGCAGTATGGTGATTGACCTACACAAAATCGCGCATGACTTCCGTGCATCGCTCGACAAACAGAAAGCCCTGGGCATTCTTCCGCAGCACATGATGGATTTCCCGAGCGCCTGCTGCGCAGTGACCTCGGAACTCCTTGGCGATTATCTCAACAGCATTCCAGGCGGCCCTGAGGCCGACACTGTAAACGCCAACCGGAATGGCAAGCCACACATGTGGCTCGTTGTGGATTCGCTGATTGTTGACCTGACGGCAGACCAGTTTCCAGATGGCCGCCAGGCGGTGTATGTCGGCCCAGAAGACTCCTGGTACGCCAGCTGGGAAGTAGATCTACGCGGTAAAGCCAGCCATGGGGGAACGGCCACATCATCGGTCGAGCGAGCGGTGCTTGAACGGTTCATCGAGCACGCGGGGCTGCCCACCTTCGATTAACCTGGTCTGCACACACTCGGCTTCCATGCTGCCCTGCACTACAGGCGCACGCAGGGGCTGAGGAGCGGTCGAGGATCCACCCTTACGCTCCTATGCCGAGACATCACTCGCTGGCTGCGTAATTCGCCTTTCGAAGCCACTCGCCTACTGCGGCCGATCGAGATCCTCCCCGGGCGTTGATGTGCCGTCCCCTAAAGGTGCCCCACGCTCGATAACCTCGCCCGTCGACTGCGACCCAGAACGTGACCTGGTCCTCGTCCACCTGCCGATAAATTGCTTCTGGTGCTGCGTTCATGATCGGACCTGCTTTGTTTAGGAGGTCCTAGAATGGCGTCACGACGATCGGCGATGGGAAGTCACGATCGGAATTCAAGGGCGTACTCCAGAAGCTGCGTATTCAGTTCATCTCGGTTTTCACCGTAGTGAGCTTCTCGGTGGCAATTCGGACAGAGTGCTACGCAATTGTAGACGCGGTCAGACACCTCGGCACCTAGCACGTGATGCACGTCTAGGAAGCCGCGGAAGGTTCGACTCTCGTCGCATCTCTCACATCGGTACCGAGCCCGTTCTAGCACCGCTAGTCGCACCCGAGGGTCTCGCTTCACGTGTGACCGAAGCGTGCTCACCCTCTCCCCAAGGTCGCGGCCTAGATCCGAATAATCGGGGGCAGGACAATCGTCGAACGTGTCGTCAAGGCTCGGCGATAATCCACCGGTAGGGACCAGCTTCGCGAGATCGACAACCCCTGGCCATTGCCACAAGACATCAGCTACCTGGTGGGTATCTGGCAACCGGTCATCCTGTAGCCATAGCGTTGGACTTGTTCCGTTCTGTGCATGGTTTTTCTTGATGCGGCCCTTCAGCCCCAGACGCAAGAGCTCATCGCTTACTTCCCACTGACGATTCCAGATCGGATGCAAAGCACCTAGCGGGATAAGAGCCGCATAGGCCACCGCCTCGCCGTCGCGCTGAAATAGCATGGCGTGGCTGATGCCTTGGGCGAGGTCTCTCCCCACCACGTGCTCCAGGGTAGCGTCCCAGCCGCCAGGCCGTAGGTGGGCGGTCAACTGAGCAGCTGAGTACTTTTGCTCGTTCGGATTACGACCATCACGGCGCCAGCAAAGGCGCACCCGGGCTTTGACATGCTGTCCTTCGTGGGTGTTGAAAGCGACTATCTGCTGGGATGCTGAGCCAGTTGGAATTCGACGGTCCTCGACAACGTTGAAGCCGCAGGCCTCCAAGAATGGCCTCACAGCGTCGCGAGTGCGCTGTTCTGCCGCGAGACTTTCCGAGCCCCGAAATTGACGGGGTGGTGAATTGGACAATTCAACTCTCCCTCATAGCACGCGGCTGCAGTCCAGCTTATCCCTCTGCGCCGGCGGCCAGTGCTGCGTTTAAAATGGATCAGCCCCGGATTTCCCGGGGCTGTGTGTAGTCGACTTGGAACAACGAATGGTCAGCCCTTGAGCGGCACCCTGCTGACCTGCACGCCGGGGCCTACTGCCGACTCAACCGGTTTGGCACGCCCCAAGTGATACTCGGCATACTGGCTGCTGCCATCCTGGATCACGCACACTGCCAAAATACGCCACCCTTCATCCAGCAGGCGCTGCGCCTGAGTCTGACCATTCACTTGCTTCAACTCGGTTACATCTTCAATTGCCATCGGAGCTGCTCCTTGCGTGGATGATGGCTCAGTGTAATCACTGATCCGGCTTACTGTCCTCCTCCGCTTCAGACTTTTTTGCGCGCCCATGGCCGGGTAGCCCAATGAGGTATTGGGGACAATCGTCCTGCATGATCCATATCTGCTTAGTGAAGGGCTGCTGCTTGAAACCCCGAGGCAGCCTGTTTCCAGGCCCCAGCCTCGTCAGACGCCATTCCCACGCTTGTTTTCTCGACATGGTTCGTTGAACCTCTGCGTGGAGGTGCTCAGTAGCGGTGCGGATGCTTACGATGAGCTGGCGGCCGATGTCCGCTTGTGATTCTGACTTAACCGCTGGCGCTGCAGCTGCTACGCGATGCGATTCGGTTGATCGGCATGTCTTGCAGGTAACTCCATTGGGGTTCCTCGTCGACACCAGGTTGTGGTTGTTTCGTAAGCGTCCGGCGAACTCACCTTGCGTAAGTCAGGCCGGCACCCACTGATGCGGCAGCAACTGTCCGATCTCACTGGCCCGTTGGGTCGGCAG
>NZ_JBJDNB010000017.1:111558-123424 GCF_044900445.1 Pseudomonas sp. NPDC089407 | reverse complement strand
GCGATGGGCTGCACAGCAGCCCCGGCAGTCTTAACTGACTGGCATTAGGGCTTGCCCCGCGAAGCGCCGCGCGGGCGGCGCTCGATCTCACAGGCACCCAAAACCTAAAGGCAAGCACCCGAACGGGTACTTTTATTCAATACACCATGAAGCGGTAAGCCGAGGATGTAGCACTCCCAAACCAAACGGATCCCGCTCATGAGCCTGTCCTTGTCCATGGCCGCCTTCGCACTGGCGGCCTCGATCTCCCCCGGCCCGGTCAATATCGTCGCACTGGGCAGCGGCGCACGCCATGGCCTGCGCGCCAGCCTGGGGCATGTGGCCGGTGCCACGCTGGGTTTCTGCCTGCTGCTGGTGCTGGTCGGGCTGGGCCTGCATCAATTGCTTGTGCACTGGCCACTGCTGGGCCTGCTGTTGCAATGGGGCGGTGTGGCATTTTTACTGTATATGGCGTGGAAGCTGGCCAGTGACGACGGCAACCTGGGCAAGGCACATTCAACTCAGGCGCCCTCGGCCTGGCACGGTGCCGCTATGCAATGGCTCAACCCCAAGGCCTGGTTGGCGGCAGTAGCCGGGGTCGGCGCCTATACCGGCGGTGAACAGCACTTGCTGTGGCTGTTCACCTGGATCTATGGGCCCATCTGTTTCATTTCGGTAGCGTGCTGGGCGTGGGCAGGCAGCGTGATCCGCCAGTACCTGGGCAACCCACGGCACATGCGCCTGCTCAATCGAGGGTTGGCAGTGCTGCTGGTCGGTAGCGCGGTTTACCTGGTCCTTTGAAGCCTGCATCGCGATAATGCCCCGGTGTTGCCGCCAGGTGCTGCTTGAACACCCGCTGCAGGTGTGCCTGGTCGGCAAACCCTGCTTCCTGCGCCACGTCGGCAATGGCCCGCCCCTGACGCAACTGCGCCCGCGCCATTTGCACGCGTTGGTCAAGCAGATAGCCATGCGGTGTCAGGCCAAAGCGTTGGCGAAACGCACGTATCAGGTACGAACGCGACAGGCCGCAGGCTGCGACAATGTCTTCGAGGCACAGCGGATCGCTGCGATGAGCACGTATGAAAGCCGCCGCCGCCTCAAGCCGTGGGTTGCCTTCCCCGCTCACCTCGCCATCGCCCTCCAGCAAAGCCGGCAACTCGCTGAACAAGGCCGCCAGCCGAGCCTCGCGTTCCGGCACGCGGCTATCGAACAGGTCGGCAAAACCCTGCAACAGCCGCTGGTACAGCACAGCCGATGTGCTCATGGGCTGCGCCGGCAAGGCGAACCCCTGCGCCTGCAGCCACGGCATGTCGACAAACAGCATCAGGTAAGACCACGGCTCCCCGGCAATGGGGTTGCAGGAATGCACGACGCCTGGGTTCATCAATACGGTGGTGCCCGCCGTCACCTCGATGCGCTGCTCGCCATTAAGGTAAGTGCTGCGCCCGCCCGTGATCACCCCGATGGAAAAGCTCTCGTGAGCGTGCGCTGCATAGCACACCTGGCGCCCGTCCCCTACGCGGCGGGCTTCGACGAATGGCAACGCAGGATCGCGCCAGAAACGTGATACCTCGATCATCCCTCGCCTCACCGCAGTAGCCTGATGCGTAGATATTACACATTCAACGCGGGATCAGGTCCAATGTGCGTTCAACTTCATCGATATCGACCCTGAAGCCGTCGCCTTCCGGAATACCTACCACAAAGGCGAAATGCTGATGGTCACGGTCCGTCAGGTACTTGTAGTAGCTGACAAAGCGGTTCGGCGGCTGCAACGCCACCACGCAACCGCCAGCCTGCAGCACATTCACCCCGTGCACCAGCTGGCTGCCCTCCACCCCGATGACCACCTTGGCCCCGGCGCAGGCCGCAATAATGCTCGGCACATCAGACTTCAGCGGGTTGACGACGCGAAAACCCCGCGTCACGCGCAGGTGCTCGGCCAGTTCCAGTTCGTTGCGCAGCATGCGCAGTTCGCCGTCACCACCGCGCAGCAGAAACACCCCGGGGTGCGGCGCATGCGGCACATGCGACAGCAGCTTGTCACCCATGGCCCGATAGCGGGCGTGCCGGCTGCGGTTATTACTCATGTCATCGAACAGTACCAGTTCCCGGAAAAAGGCACTGCGCAGGCGCAACGGCTTCATGTCCAGCCAGTCTTCATAGGCCGGCCCCTGGGTAAACAGCGGGTATCTGGCAGAAGGCGCGGTGGTCACCGGGATACCCTCGTTACAGGCCAGCGCATAGGTCGGGCAATCTTCCATCAGCCAGGTGCCGAACCAGCTATTGCCGTTCTGCGTGCAGTAGATGGCGCCGCGATCGATTTCGTTGTCAACGATGACGGTCGGGAACCTGTTCGGCTTCTGCGAAAGCCAGTGGCTGGCGTTGCCCTTGTACAACGCCCCATCGACCAGCCATACGTCCTTGACCAGGTATCCGCGGGTTGGCCCGTGCAGCGCGTTGGTACCGCCCTCCATGGTGCGTGCCGGGTGCACGTAGGGGTAGAAGCGCTTGCCTTCCCACCCTGTCACCCGCTCCAGCTGGCCAGGCAGGTAAATGGCCGGCGGTGTCACCGCAGCTTCGCCCGGCGCGATGTCCCAGCTTTTGCTGGCAATGCTCTTGAGGTCGATAGCCTGGTGCTTGCCCAACCGCTTGCGCGCTATGTAGCGGTAAGCGGCCAACGTCCAGTTGTGCTGTTTACCGGCAGTCGAAGCACTGAACTGCGAGACGTCGCTTCCCATGAAGCGTTCCCCCTTGATGACGAGGTCCAAAGCCTGGCGCGAGGCGCCTGATCAATGCGTTCCCTGCAACCCCTTAACTGCACATGACCCGCTCCATGGCGGGCGGTGACTGCAGGTTGGCGTAACGGCTGCGCAACGCTTCGACGAACGATTCGCCTGCACCGTTACCGCCATAGAGGTAAATCTTGTGCAGGCCGCCGAACACCATTTCGTGGTAACGGCTGGCAACTTCCTCATCGCTAGGCCCTTCTGGCAAGCCAAGGTGCAAGGTCAGTTTGTCGCCTTCCACCGCAAACATCGGCGTATCCCAGAGAAATTTCGCCGTTCCCGTCTTGGGCAAACGGACAAACAGATAAGCATGGTTGCCCAGCGAGTCGATATCTCCCCCGCGACGGCGCTTCCACTTCAGCAGGCCGTCATCGGGACGCGCCAGGCACAGGCCAATGTCGTAATAATCGAAACCCTGTTCCAGTGCCCATTCGAGGGCCATGAACGTGGTTATCGAATTCACCTCGCGCAAGCGCTTGGCGTCAGAAAATACCGCTTCGCAATAACCGAAACGCAAGGTACTCCAATAGCGCTTGCCGCCACGCACCACTTCGCAGCCAAGGTGGCAACCGATGACCTCATCACCCAAGGTGATCAAGTCGAGCCGGCCAACGCTTTTGGCGATGCGAAACACCTCATCCGTGGGGAACTGCGCAGCATGCATGCCTTGCCTGGCAGTGGCATACGGGCGCAACAGGTCACGGTCGGCCATGGCGATCTCGTCATCCGAAAGCGCCTGGCGCATCTGGTACAGCGGGCGGTGCTTGCGGATACTGCGCCGCAGTTCGCTGTCGTAGCGCGCGGTGATGTCTTCCAGCGCACGCCCCAGTGGCACCACCGCGCTCAGGTAGTGCGGTACCGACAAAGCGCCGGAAGTAGGCACTTCGCTGACCAGCACCACGTGGTTGGCTGCTGTGGTTGCGCTGGCGCTATCAACGATCAAGGCACTGCCTTGCCCTTTGCCAGCGATCAGCAGCTTGGCCATCTCCCGCTGCTGCTTGCGGCCGATGTAGAGAATTTCGTAAGGGCTCTCCTGCTGCGGCCGGAACCTCGCAACCTCCCAGCGCCACAAGCAGGCACGAGCCATCACTTCACGCAGCTGGCTGCCCAGCAGTCTGATTTCGTAACGCTGGGAGGGCGAGATGAATTTTCGCGCCACGGCTGTCAGGGTCGCTTTCATTTCTTCTTCGACGTCCTTATGAAGTTACCCTAGGGCCTATCAGAAAAGAGAACAAATCAGAGGAAGACACTTAACATCTTGATATATATAGATGAACCGCACATTGAAAACCTCACATTCAGTAACAATTTAAGATGCCACGAAACACTTTGGCAAGTGGCACTTCAATAGCATTTGAAGAAGTTTCATGGCGTCAAATTTCCTTCACTAAAAGCCAGGCTGAATAAAACTTAGCTATAAGCGTGCCCGACCCAAGCGATATCCAAGTACCACTTCGCTATTACCGAATAACGTTTGATGCCTCCTTCGCATAACAGGAGCATCACCATGCCGGTCAATAATCCCCACCAAGCGCTGCTTGCGGCCCAGCTACCACTTTGGGCTCGCCAGGCAGCGCCCAATCACTGGGCGGGCTTGAAGCAAAGCCAGGACGCGCAGTGGCAGAGACAGGACTGGTTCGCCAACGCCGCGCCCGACCTGCGCCAGGCGGTGCATGCCAGCCATACACGCTTGATGCGCTCGCAAGCAGCCCTGGCCCGCTCGCTCAAGGGGCTCAGGCAGATCAGCGAATTCGCCGAGCCGCTGCTGCAAGGTTGCCTTGCCCAACATGGCGTTCACGCACCCGTGCGCAATTGCCAGCTCCTGCGGGTTGAACATAACTGGCACTGGATTGGGCTGCGTTATCTCAACAGTCATCGCCGCGACAACCTGCTGCAGGCCGCCCTGCAGAACTTCGCTGATGACGAGGCCTTTACCGCCGAGAGCGCTATTGCCTTGAGTGATGACATTCATGTGGCCAAGGTTGAGGTACAAGGCTCAGCGCCCATTGGCATGCAAGCACCGGTTGCACACTTTGCGTTAAGTTCGGAGCGCTATCAGGTGGAGCGCCTGCCACTCACCCCCGAAACCTTCGCCACACTGTGCCGGGCACTGGACCTTGGCGGCGCGTACCAGACACACCTGGCGCAGCACTTCGCCCCACCTGGCGTGCGTACGCAGGCCACGCGCGTACAACGGGACCGCCTGCGCCTGGCGGCCGACCTTGCCTTTATGCAACACCTGCTGGACGGCAACGCGCGGGATGCCATCGAGCGGCTACTGCAAGGCGGTAACGTGCGGTGCTGGCAGCTGGCGCTGTTCGGTCACACCCTGAACGAAGTGATGCTGGTCGAGGTTGGCCGCACGGGGCTGGCGCTGTTCATGCCCGGCCATGAACCGGCCTTGCGCCAATGCAACAACCTTGAAGCGGTGCACGAAGCGCTAGCGACCTTGTTGCTGGAGCCCGCAGCGCGTCAGGCTTTCATGGCCTACATCACTCAGGATGAGCGCGCACATTTTCTTGACCTGCTGCAACAGAACCTTGATGCCACAGGCAATTGCGCCATTGATCAACCTTGGCAGCGCGCAGCGCACGCCGACCTGCGCCCGACGCGCCAGGCGATCACGACCGAGCCGTTCGGCTTCTATCAGGACCTGCACGTAGCCCGTCTGAAGCATGAAGCCGGCCTGCTTGCGGTCCCCACCGCGCAGGCAGATGCCACTGCCCGCGCCAGGCGCCAGGAAGAATGGGAAAACCTCGGGCTGGACGCCCTGAACATCGCCGGTTTCTTCATACCCGCCGTCGGCACCCTGATGCTGGCCGTGACCGCATGCCAACTGCTGGGCGAAGCCTACGAAGGCTACGAGGCCTGGGAAGCCGGCGACCGCCATCTGGCGCTGCAGCACCTGGAGGCGGTCGGCCTGAACCTGGCATTGATTGGCGGCTTCGTCGCGGCGGGCAAAGTGCTCCCCAAGCTGTTCAACAGCCCTTTGCTGCAGAACCTGCAGGAAGTGCGCGGCAGCGACGGGCGCTACCGCCTGTGGAACACAGACCTCACGCCCTATCGCAGTAACGTGGAACTGCCGGAGAACCTGCAGCCCAATACCCAAGGCCAGTACCTGCACCAAGGGCGCCACTTTATCCGCATGGACGGCCAGCTCTACGAACAGCGTTACGATGCCCACCGCCAGCAATGGCGCATCGTCCACCCGGATGTGCCAGACGCCTGGCAACCACCCCTGGAGCATAACGGCCAAGGCGCCTGGCACGGCCAGCATGAACAACCCACCGAGTGGTCATTTTCAACCCTCGCGCGCCGCCTGGGTGAGCCCTTCGCAGCCTTCGCCCCTGAACAACTGAAGCAGGCCGCTCGCATCTGCGGCCTCGACGCCGAGCGTTTGCGCCAGGTGCATCTGCAAGGCCAGCCTGCGCCACCGCTGTTTCTTGATACCTTGCAACGCATGGCGGCACAGGCCGAAGTACTGGCCCAAGGCGCCACAGCAACGCCAAGTCTTTTTGAGCAGCTCTATAACGGTATTACGCCCATCAGCCCGGCGGAGCAGCAGCTGATTACCGCCTACCCTCACCTCTCCCCGCCCCTGTCAAGGCGCATGCTGGCGTCACTGGAGGGTGTCGAAGCACTTGCCTGGCAACAGCAAGGTGAACTTCCGGCAGTTGTTCGCCAACAGATCGAACAGCTGCACAGCGAACTGCCGCTGGTCCGCGCTCTGGAAGGTGTCATGCAACCGGCGCTGGCCAGCAGCGACAGTGAAAGGCTGCTGTTCAGTGCATTGGATGCCTTGCCCGGCTGGCCTGCAGAACTGCGCCTGGAACTGCGCGGCGCAAGCCCGCATGGCCCTGTGCTGGATCACGTAGGCAGTGAACGAGCCACCACCCGGTGCCGGGTCATCAAGTCTGCAGAAGGGTATGAAGCCGATCTGGGTGATCGCCCGGCGCCGGCCAGGCGTGATGCCGACCTGTGCCGCGCCGTGGAACAGGCACTACCACGCCGGCAGCGCGAAGCCCTGGGTATTGTGCAAAGCAATGGCAACGTATTACACCAGCACCTGATGGCATGGGTAGATGAACATCGTTCGGTGCTTCAGCAGCGCCTCTGGGGGCCGAGTGCGCCGCGCCGTGAACCCCAAGGCTGGCTACGCGGTGGCCGCCCTTTGGCGCCGCTCCCGGCTCACCCACGCCAGACCGGCTCGCTGGTACAAAGCTATCGACGCATTTTCCCCGAGGCCACCGATGCAGAGTTTGCCGAATGGCTGGGCAACGAGCAGGAGGAACCCAACCTGTATGACATGCGCTCGGCCAGCGAGCGGCTACGCGACCTGCAACAACGTCTGCAGAACTTGCGCAACCAACTTGAAGAATGGGCAAGGCCAGACCCGGCAAACCCACACCAGCGCCACCGCGCCATCCGCCCGATCATCAACGCCTGGCGGCGCCTTTCAAGGTTGACCCTCCAGGGCGGCGAGCGCTTGTACAAGCTTGACCTGGCCAGCCGCGGCCTGCGCAACGAAGACCTGGCCAGCCTTGCCTTACCCGACGATTTCGCCCACGTGGAGCACCTTTCGCTCAGTAATAACCACACGCTCAGTCAATTGCCCGCCGAGTTCCTGCAGCGTTTTCCCGCTCTCAAGCGCCTGCTACTGACCCATTGCCGCTTCGACCAGTTACCGCGCCTGGCACGCCCGCAACAGCTGCGCTGGCTCGACCTGGACAGCAACCGCATAACCTGGGATGAACAGGCTCAGCAAACACTCAACCGATACAGTGCCCTCAGCGTGCTTGATCTGAGCGACAATCCCCTGCTTGTGGCACCGGACCTGAACTGGCTTCCCGAGCTGAAAACCTTGTTCATGACAGGCTGCGCACTCACCGAACTTCCACCGGGCCTGGGCTTGGTCAGCGAGCCGTTCATGCTCGATCTTTCGGCCAATCAGTTCCGCCAGTTGCCTGCCGGGTTCAACGTTGCTCGGCCTGTCGCCGACGCCCTGCGCCTTGAAAGCGAGTGGCTGGGCGAAACGGCACTTGCAGAAATCGATGCCTACAACAGCATTCATCAGATAGACCTGCTGGTCAGTGAAAGTGATTATGAGGAATTCTTTTACCAGACAGGCCCGGCACAAACCGCCTTGTGGCAACGCTTGCCACTGCAGTACCGCCGCGACCTTCGGCCATTGCTGGACGTTGAACCCTTCCTGTCACACCCGCATCAGGCCCGCACAGAGTTCTGGCGCCGCCTTGCTGTGATCGATGCAGATACCGTACTACGCGAGGAGTGGCTTTCGCACCCACCGTACAACCTTTTCAACCTGCCGCTTTGACCCTTACCCACGGTGCCTGCCGACGCGTAGGCAGGCACTGTCGGCCATGTTAAGCCAGACTGGTGTTTTTCCGGCAGCCGGTGCATGCTCGTAGCTGAAGCGTTTCACCCGGCTAGAAATTCGCCCTGTCATGTGAGGTGCAGTACCCATGGACCGTCTGCTCGATTCACTTTTCCCCAGCGCCGAGAACATTCCCGAAACCTGGCGCCTGGGAGCCCCGCTGGAACAACGCGACTACCTGGTAAACGGAGCACTCAAGCGCTGGGACGGCCCGCTGGCCACGGTGCGCAGCCCGGTCTGGCTCAAGGAAGGTAACGAGGAGCGCCAGGTGCTGCTGGGCAGCGCCCCGCTGCTCGATGCCGACACCGCGCTCACCGCCCTAGACGCCGCCGTGCAGGCCTACGACAAGGGCCGTGGCGCCTGGCCCAACATGCGCGTGGCCGAGCGTATCCAGCACGTCGAAACCTTCCTTGCACGCATGCGTGAGCAGCGTCAGGCCGTGGTCAAGTTGCTGATGTGGGAAATTGGCAAAAACCTGAAGGACTCGGAAAAGGAATTCGACCGCACCTGCGACTACATCGTTGACACCATCAATGCCCTCAAGGACCTCGACCGCCGCTCCAGCCGCTTCGAGCTTGAACAAGGCACGCTGGGCCAGATCCGCCGCGCGCCACTGGGCGTGGCGTTGTGCATGGGGCCTTACAACTACCCGCTGAACGAAACCTTCACCACGCTGATCCCGGCGCTGATCATGGGCAACACCGTGGTGTTCAAGCCGGCCAAATTCGGCGTACTGCTGATTCGGCCGTTGCTTGAAGCGTTCCGCGACAGCTTCCCGCCGGGGGTGATCAATGTCATCTACGGCCGTGGCCGGGAAACCGTCAGCGCGCTGATGGCCAGTGGCAAGGTCGATGTCTTTGCGTTCATCGGCACGCACAAAGCCGCCAGCGACCTGAAAAAACTGCACCCCCGCCCCCACCGCCTGCGCGCGGCGCTGGGCCTGGACGCCAAGAACCCGGGCATCGTGCTGCCCCAGGTCGACCTCGACAACGCCGTCGAAGAAGCGGTCACCGGCGCACTGTCGTTCAACGGCCAGCGTTGCACGGCACTGAAGATCCTGTTCGTCCACGAAGACGTGGTCGACGCATTCCTCGACAAATTCCAGCGCAAGCTCGCTGCACTCAAGCCTGGCATGCCGTGGGAGCCAGGCGTGGCACTGACACCGTTGCCCGAGCCGGGCAAGGTCGACTACCTCGACAGCCTGGTCGCGGATGCCAAGGCCAAGGGCGCACAGGTACTCAACGAAGGTGGCGGGCACAGCCGCGGCTCGTTCTTCTACCCGGCCTTGCTGTACCCGGTAAACCACGACATGCGCGTGTACCACGAAGAACAGTTCGGCCCGCTGGTGCCGGTGGTGCCGTACCGCGACCTGCAGACGGTGATCGACTATGTACTGGACTCCGACTACGGCCAACAACTAAGCCTGTTCGGCAACGACCCGGCGACTATTGGTAGCCTGGTCGACATCTTTGCCAACCAGGTCGGGCGCATCAACATCAACGCGCAGTGCCAGCGAGGCCCCGACACCTACCCGTTCAACGGCCGCAAGAACAGCGCCGAAGGCACCCTGTCGGTGCATGACGCGTTGCGCGTGTTCTCGATTCGCACCTTGGTCGCCACACGCTTCCAGGAGGCCAACAAGGAACTGATCAGCGAAATCATCCGCAACCGCCAGTCCAGCTTCCTGACCACCGACTACATCTTCTAAAATCGCTGCCCTTATAGACAATCGATCTAGCACCGCTGTCGATTTCCCCTCTGTGCAAACGACTCTAAGCAACAGGGCGCCAACCGGCGCCCACTGCACAGGAGAGTCGAACATGGCAGTCAAACCCATCCCCGAAGGCCAGCACAGCATCACCCCGTACCTGGCCATCAACGACGCCGCCAAGGCCATCGAGTTCTACAAGCGGGCTTTTGGCGCAGTAGAAATGTTCCGCCTTGACGCCCCCGGCGGGCGCATCGGCCATGCCGAACTGAAGATCGGTGATTCTTCGCTGATGCTGGGTGACCCCTGCGACATGGAAGGCGGCCTTACCGCCAGCCAGAAGCTCAGCGGCGCAGGCGTGGGCCTGCACCTGTACGTCGAAGACTGCGACAAGGTCTACGCTCAGGCCCTGGCTGCCGGCGGCACGCAGTTGCACCCCTTGACCGACCAGTTCTATGGCGACCGCAGCGGTACCTTGAAGGACCCGTTCGGCAACATCTGGTTCGTCTCTACCCACAAGGAAGACCTGACCCCTGACGAAATTCGCGCCCGCGCCGCGAAGATGTTTGGCGGCAACTGACCGACAAGTTGAAAGCGGCGCGACTTTGCTTGAAGCTTGGGGCTCGTAGCTTGGAGCTGCTTCATGCGAATCATCGACAAAACCGCCGCCCAGGTGCGCAGCCTGCCCCCCGCCGAAGAAGAGCTGCTGGTCGGCTTTGCCACCGGCAGCCTGGGTGGCCCGCGCCTGCTGCAGGCCAACCAGCTGCTGATGAAGGTGCGCAACGCCAACCATTGGCTGGCCTGTGATTGCCGCAGCGACGCCCTGCCGGTGCTCAATGTCACCCTGAACGGCAATACCGGCACGCTGTTCCTCAAGAACAACCCCGGCACTGCCGAGCACGCGCCCGGCTGCCCGTTCACCAAGGACGAACGAGAGGCGGCTGAACGGGAAAACGACCCCGCGCCACCTGCCGCCTGGCTGCCGCCCGACACGCCGCTGCGCCTGATTGGCGACTTCCGTGCCGGCACCGCCAGTGCGGGCGGCGATGGCAGCGAGCGGCGCGAACAACAGCGCCTGCTGTCGCTGCTGCTGACCTGGATCGAAACCAGTGGCCTGAACCTGTATGCCACGCACCTGAAGAAGGACCTGACCGTGCAGTTTGCCGAACTGCGCAGCGTCGCCAGCCGCTACCCGCTGCTGGAGCGGGTGCCCGCCAGCAACTACCTGGAAACCCGCCTGGACATGAAGCACATGATGATGCTCAAGTCCCGCCTGCGCGAAGCCACGGTGTTCGGCAACCACCGCCGCCACGGCCTGTTGCTGGACTGTGTCGACCAGATCAAAGGGCGCAAGCTGTTCAACAACCGCAGCGAAGACGGGTTCGACTTCCAGGGGCACCACCTGTTCTGGGGTGGCAACCGCACCAGCGGGCCGCTGCTGGCGCTGATGCTCTATTCACCAACCAGTGCCGGCAGCCATTACTATGAATTGATCCATGTGGCCAGCGTGCCCGTGCTGTCACGCGCCCACCTGTTCCCGGTGTACCGCGACGAGGAACGCGAGCCGCTCAAGGCACTGGTGTCGCTGATCGACTGGATGGCCAGCAAGGGCGTGAAAGTACAGATGCGCCGGCCGGTGATTGGTGGCCAGGTAATGGATGAACTGGTGATGACCTCTGACCAGGACCGAGTGCTGTCGATATCACTGCTGGACCAGCCGATTGGCCCAGAGCCGGATGCTGAAAACTTCAAGCGTTATGCCGATTTCAAGAGCCTGGAGACTTTCCGCAAGTTCGTCGCGGGTTTCTTCATGCGTGAGCGCTGAATAGTATTTACTGGATGCGCAGTCCCTGGGAGCAACTGTCTTGCACGATTCCTATGGCCAGCACTGGCCCTTGTAGGAGCGGCCTTGCGTCGCGATGGGCTGCGCAGCAGCCCCAGGGTTTTCGCACAGATGCACAAATTGCCGGGGCTGCTTCGCAGCCCATCGCGACG